>NZ_MEFH01000065.1:0-48328 GCF_001725095.1 Sphingopyxis sp. SCN 67-31
GCCTTTTCGCCGAAGATGGCGCGCAGCAGCTTTTCTTCCGGCGTCATCGGGCTTTCGCCCTTCGGCGTGATCTTGCCGACCAGGATGTCGCCCGGGCCGACCTCGGCGCCGATATAGACGATGCCCGCCTCGTCGAGGTTGCGCAGCGCTTCCTCGCCGACGTTCGGAATGTCGCGGGTGATGTCTTCCGGCCCAAGGCGCGTGTCGCGCGCGGTGACCTCGAACTCCTCGATATGGATCGAGGTGAAGACGTCGTCCTTCACGATGCGCTCGGAAATGAGGATCGAGTCCTCATAATTATAGCCGTTCCACGGCATGAAGGCGACGAGCACATTCTTGCCGAGCGCCAGTTCGCCCAGTTCGGTCGACGGACCGTCGGCGATGATGTCGCCGGTGCGGATCACCTCACCCACCTTCACCAGCGGGCGCTGGTTGATGCAGGTGTTCTGGTTCGAGCGCTGGAACTTCTGCAGGCGATAGATGTCGACGCCCGACTTGCCCGGTTCGACCATGTCGGTCGCGCGGATGACGATGCGGGTCGCGTCGACCTGGTCAACGATGCCGCCGCGGCGCGCCGCGATAGCCGCGCCCGAATCGCGCGCGACGGTGCCTTCCATGCCGGTGCCGACCACGGGCGCCTCGGCCCGCAGCAGCGGCACCGCCTGACGCTGCATGTTCGATCCCATCAGCGCGCGGTTGGCGTCGTCGTTCTCGAGGAAGGGGATCAGCGACGCCGCGACCGAAACGAGCTGCTTCGGCGACACGTCCATCAGCGTGATCTGGCCCTTCGGCGCCATCAGGAATTCGCCCGCCTCGCGCGCCGAAATCAGTTCCTCGGCGAAGCTGCCGTCGGGGTTGAGATCGGCGTTCGCCTGCGCGACGGTGTGCTTCGATTCCTCCATCGCCGACAGATAGACGACCTCGTTGGTCACCTTGCCGTCGACGATGCGGCGATACGGCGTCTCGATGAAGCCGTATTTATTGACGCGCGCAAAGGTCGCGAGGCTGTTGATCAGACCGATGTTCGGACCTTCCGGCGTTTCGATCGGACAGATGCGGCCATAGTGGGTCGGGTGAACGTCGCGGACCTCGAAGCCCGCGCGCTCACGCGTCAGACCGCCCGGCCCGAGCGCCGACACGCGGCGCTTGTGCGTCACTTCGGACAGCGGGTTGGTCTGGTCCATGAACTGCGAGAGCTGCGACGAGCCGAAGAATTCGCGCACCGCGGCGACCGCGGGCTTCGCGTTGATCAGGTCGTTCGGCATGACGGTCGACACGTCGACCGACGACATGCGCTCCTTCACCGCGCGCTCCATGCGCAGCAAGCCGACGCGATACTGATTTTCCAGCAGTTCTCCGACCGAACGGACGCGGCGGTTGCCGAGATTGTCGATATCGTCGATCTCGCCCTTGCCGTCCTTCAGGTTCACCAATTCCTTAACCACGGCGAGGATGTCCTCGCTGCGCAGCGTCGTCACCGTGTCCTCGGCATCGAGGCCGAGGCGCATGTTGAGCTTGACGCGGCCGACCGCCGACAGGTCGTAACGCTCGGGGTCGAAGAAGAGGCCGCCGAACAGCGCTTCCGCCGTCTCGCGCGTCGGCGGTTCGCCGGGGCGCATGACGCGATAGATGTCGCTCAGCGCCTGGTCGCGGTCCTCGGCCTTATCGGCCTTCAGCGTATTGCGGATCCACGGGCCGGTGTTGTTGTGGTCGATGTCGAGCAGCACCAGCTTGTCGATGCCCGCCGCGTCCATCTTTTCGAGATTCTCGGCCGTCACTTCGTCGCCGGCCTCGATATAGATTTCGCCGGTCGCGTCGTTGATCAGGTCATACGCCGAATAACGGCCGAAGATTTCCTCGGTCGGGATCAGCAGCGTGTCGAGCCCGTCCTTGGCCGCCTTGTTGGCGAGACGCGGGCTGATCTTGTGGCCCGCCGCAAAGACGACTTCGCCCGTCTTGGCGTCGACGACGTCGAACGCGGGCTTGGCACCGCGCCAGTTCTCGACGACGAAGGGCACCTTCCAGCCATTCTCGGCGCGTTCGAAGACGAGGCGGTCGTAGAAGAAATTGAGGATGTCCTCGCCCGACATGCCCAGCGCATAAAGCAGAGTCGTGACCGGCAGCTTGCGCTTGCGGTCGATGCGGACGTTGACGATGTCCTTGGCGTCGAACTCGAAATCGAGCCACGAGCCGCGATAGGGAATGACGCGCGCGGCAAACAGATATTTGCCCGACGAGTGCGTCTTGCCGCGGTCGTGGTCGAAGAGCACGCCCGGCGAGCGGTGCATCTGCGACACGATGACGCGCTCGGTGCCGTTGATGAAGAAGGTGCCGTTCTCGGTCATGAGCGGCATGTCGCCCATGTAGACGTCCTGCTCCTTGATATCGAGGACCGAGCGGGTGTCCGTTTCGCTGTCGACCTCGAACACGATCAGGCGCAGCGTGACCTTCATCGGCGCCGCATAGGTGATGCCGCGCTGACGGCATTCCTCGACGTCGTATTTCGGATCTTCGAGTTCGTAGTGGACGAAGTCGAGTTCGGCGGTGCCGGCGAAATCGCGGATCGGGAAAACGCTGCGCAGCGTCTTTTCGAGGCCCGAGACATAACCGACCGAGGGGTCGGACCGCAGAAACTGTTCATAGGATTCGCGCTGCACCTCGATGAGGTTGGGCATCTCCACCGCTTCGTGGATGTTGCCGAACAGCTTGCGGATTCGCTTGCTTGCGGTTGCTTCGAGGGCCTTGCCCACCGACGTCGCCTTGGTCGCCATATGTGATTGTCTCGCCTGCAAAAAATCAAGTCGCGAGCGCGATAGTGACGCAAAAAGGCCGCAGGCAACCGTTGCCGGTTTACCGCAGCTTCTCAACGCATCCCGAAATCCCCGACGCCCTATTCCTGTGGCCCGCTGCGCAAGGTCGGACCCGTCCCGGACGTAAGGAGGTGTGGGCGCGATATAGGATCGGAGGCGCGCGCTGTCAACGTGGGGAGGTTGCCACGATGCCCCGCGCACTCACCCCCATGTCATGCTGAACTTGTTTCAGCATGACGAAGCATGTTGAAGCGGGCTCGGACCCGCACCCTCAGCCGCAATCGCCTCCGACGGCGCAGACGTCGCCCTCCTGCCCGACCGGCGGAATCGCGCCCTCCCCCTCGTCGAGCAGTTGTTGGATCGCGGCGCCGACGGCAAGGTCGGGGACATGGCCGAAGCGATGCAGGCGAAGGCGGCCCTGCCGGTCTATCAGCAGCAGGCTCGGCGTGCCGCGCAGGCCATAGCGCGCCATGGTGACCGGCATGCCCGCCGGATCGTCGTGGCGATCGACCGCCACCGGAAAGGCAATGCGATATTCGTGGAGAAAGGGCTCGAGCGACACCGGGGTCATCGCGGCATGATGTTCGAACACGCTGTGCAGGCCGATGACGGCGACCGCTTCCTTCGGGAACAGCTCATATATCCGCTGGAGCTGCGGCAGGCCGTTGGCGACGCAGCCGGGGCACAGCATCTGGAAGGCGCCGATCGCCACGACGCGGCCGCGCAGCGCCGCGAGCGACAGCGGCGCGCTGTTGAACCAGCGCGCAATGTCGAGTTCGGGGGCCGCGCCCACTCCGGCCGTCACCGGCCCTTCCAGTAATCGTTCGCCGCGGCAACGGTCGCGAAATGGGTCGCGACGACCTGCGACGCGGCGATCAGCGAATCGGCGTTGCCGCCATAGGCCACCCGCCCCGCATCACGGACCGCGGCGTCGGGCTGCGTCAGCTTGACCGCGACACGCGCCATCTTGACCGCGAGCAAGAAGCCCTCTTCGGGCGTTTCGGTCGTCAGGCTCGGCAGCCAGCTTGCGTCACTCATCCTTTTTCTCCTTTGCGGGCCCCCGGACTCGGACAGCCGCGGCGAGCCTAGGCCTTTGCGGCCGAAAATGCACATCGGCGCCGAGCGCCGTCGCCGCCCCGTCGCGGCCGATTACACGACTCGTCCCGCCGAACGCACGGTTCGGCAGCATCGCGTTGGCCATATCGCGCGCTGGCGGGTTCAGCGTGCATGTCTGTTGATCACCAAGGAGAATGAACGCGATGCGAAAGATCGCCTGTTTGATGACGTCTCTTTCCCTCGGCATGGCCCTCGCCGCTGCTGCCCCGGCGGCAGCGCAGGAGGCGGCCCAGGCCGCGGCCGGCCCCAATCTTGCGCCCGGAACGGTCGTCTATGATTCCGAAGGCGCCGAAATCGGTCCGGTTTCCAGCGAGGTCGGCGACAATATCGTCGTGATGCTGGGCGACAAGCCGGTCACCCTGCCCAAGAATGCATTCGGCCAGTCCGACAAGGGCCCCGCGATCACCATCACCCGCGCGCAGTTGACCGCCGCGGTCGATCAGGCGGCCGCCCAGACCGCCGCCGCACTCGACGCCGCGATCCAGCCGGGTGCCGACATCCTTGGCGCGAATGGCAGCGCCGTGGTTGGCAAGGTCAAGCTGGTCGAAGCCGACGGCATCGTCGTCGCGACGTCGAGCGGCGACGTCAAGCTGCCGCGCCATGCCTTCTTCCTCTCGCCCAAGGGCCTCGCCACCAGCTTCACCGCCGAGCAGTTCGCCGCGGCGGTCGCCGAAGCGACCGCTCCCGCTGCCGCGAGCGAAGCGGTTGCCGATGCCGATACCGAGACGCCGGATCGCTCTGCGAACTGACGCGTCGAAGATCGCAAACAGGAAGGGCGCGGAACCATCGCGGTTCCGCGCCCTTCTTCGTATGGTGCATCCGGAAGGAGGGTTCCTATTCGGCGACGCCGAAGGTCAGGCCGACGACCTTCTCTACCATCGTCTCGTCCCATTCGACCCGGTGATCGAGGATCAGCATGGCGAGGCCATGGACCACTGCCCAGGCGTGGAGTGACGCGGGTTCGGGATCGTCGAGATGGGGCAGCGCCTGCGCCACCCCGGCGCGCAGCAGATGATAGGCGGTCTCTCCCCCGTCGGCGCCGCCGTCGCGATAACGCTCCGGCATCTGCCGCGTGAAGCTCAACCGGAAGATCGCGGGCTCGTCATGCGCGAAGCGGACATAGGCGATGCCGGTCGCAAGGAAGCCCGCCTTGCCGCCCCCCGCCTTCAGCCACGCCTGCGCCTGAAGCGCGCCCAGTCGCCGCAGCCCTTCGTCGGCAAGCGCGTCGAGCAAGGCCTCTTTGTCGGGGAAATGGCGATAAAGGGCGGTGGCGCTCACCCCCACGTCGCGCGCCAATGCGCGCAGGCCCAGGTCGCCCCCGTCGCCCTCCGCCAGCCGCTTCATCCCCGCCGCGATCACCGCCGCGCGCAGGTCGCCATGGTGATAGGAGCCGCCCCGCGGCGCGGCTCCCTCCCCGTGCGGCGCCGGCGCTGGCGCGGCCAGGCCGCTTTCCAAGTTGACACTGTTATCATCGTCTGTCATGTTGCCACCGTAAACATAGCGACTCGATCGCGCAAGCGCAGAGTCCGGACCGAGGAGCGGAGGAGCACTGCCATGGCCAGCAACGTCGAAAATCTGATCCGCAGCGCGGTGACCAAGAGTATCACCAAGGTGGCGGACTATAATCGCAGGCGCCTGCCCCGTCCGACCGACGCGCACCCCTATCTGACCGGCATCCACACGCCGATGACCGAGGAACTGACGCTGGAGGCGCTGCGCGTCGAGGGCGATATTCCCGCCGCGCTATCCGGCCGCTACCTGCGCAACGGCCCCAATCCGGCTCTCCCCCCCGATCCCGCGAGCTACCACTGGTTCACGGGCGCCGGAATGGTCCATGGCATCCGCATCGCGGACGGCCGGGCGCACTGGTACCGCAACCGCTGGGTGCGCGGGGCCGAGGCGTGCGAGGCGCTCGGCGAACCGTTGCCGCCCGGACCGCGCGGCGACCGCAACGATGCGCCGAACACCAATGTCGTCGGGCTGGCGGGGCGGACCTTTGCGATCGTCGAGGCGGGCGGCAAGCCGGTCGAACTGTCCGACACGCTGGACAGCATCGCGCACAATCCGTTCGACGGCACGCTCGCCGGTCCCTACAGCGCGCACCCGCACCACGACTCCTTCGCCAACGAGACGCATGCGGTCACCTATGCCGGGGGCGAGCCGAACCGCGTGTGGCACGTCGTCCTCGACGCCGACGCGCATGTGATCCGCGAAGAACCGGTCGCGGTCAGCGACGGGCCGTCGATCCACGACTGCGCGATCACCGAACATTATGCGCTGGTCTTCGACCTGCCCGTCACCTTCTCGATGAAATCGCTGCTCGCCGGACACAGCTTTCCCTATGCGTGGAACGAGCGTCATCCAGCGCGGATCGGCCTGCTGCCCCGCACCGGGCGCGGCGACGACATCGTCTGGGTGCCGGTCGATCCCTGCTATGTTTTTCACCCTGCCAATGCGTTCGAGACGGCGGACGGCAAGGTGATCGTCGATGTCGTCGCGCACGATACGATGTTCGCGCGCTCGAAACGCGGCCCCGACAGCGAGCGGTCGCGCCTCGAACGCTGGACGATCGATCCCGCGGCGCGGACGACGCTGCGCACGGTCATCGACGACCAGCCGCAGGAATTCCCGCGTTACGACGAGCGGCTGACGACGCGCCCCTATCGCTATATCTACAGCGTCGCGCTGCCCGAAAGCGCCGGCGCAGAGATGGCGATCGCCGAGACACGGCTGCTGCGCCACGATCTGGAGAAAGGCACGACCGAAGCGCGCGACTTCGGCCCCGGACGCCATCCCGGCGAATTCGTCTTCGTGCCGCGCGCGGCGGCGGGCGCAGAGGACGACGGCTGGCTGATCGGGCTGGTCGTCGACATGAACGACCAGACGACCGAACTGACGATCCTGAACGCCGACGACTTCAGCGGACCGCCGCAAGCCGTCGTGCATCTGCCGCACCGGGTGCCGCCGGGATTCCACGGCAACTGGGTCGCCGACTGACGCCTTCGGGCGGACGCAGCAGCGCCTCGGTCACGCGCAGCGAGCGCTTGCCGCAGCGCCCAATCTTCGCCCAGCCGCCTCAGGACAACGGCTCATCGTGGAAATCGGCTATTTTGGGCAGCGCTTTGCGCGCGCCATCCGTTCGATTGTCACGATGACAAGACATATTGCCCTCTCCCGCCCCGCCACGAGCGCGATTGCCGCGCTCTTGGTCCTGTCCGCCCCTGCCGCTTTCGCGCAGGAAGCGCCGACGGCGCCTCCCACAATATCCCCCACGATGCCGATGAGCCCGCCGGTCGCCGCACCGACCGTTCCGGCACCCGGCCCGGCCGCTTCCACGGCCCCCGTCGCCACGCCGCCCGCGCCGCAGCCGGTGATCCGCGTTCCCCTCGATATCGCGCCGCCCGACGAGGCGGACACGCCCAAGGCCGAACCGAAGGCGGCAGCCGCAGCGGCCCCGACACAGGCGCAGCGTGCCCCGGCACGGCCGCGCGCGGCAGAGTCCGCTCGGGCCGCCGCCGCGCCGGCGCCCGTCGAAACAGCCCCCGCCGAAACAGCCGAAGCGGCGCCAGCCACCGAGATGACGGCGGCCGCTCCGCTTGCCGCAGCCCCCGCGACCGTTGCGCCGCCGGCCGAGACCATGGCCGAACCAGTTGCGCAGCGCGCGACGGGCAATGACTCCTTTCCCTGGGAGATCGTCGGCGGCGCCGCGGCCTTGCTGGTGATCGGCGGCGCCGGCCTCGCCTTCGCACGCCGCCGCCGCACGGCGGATGAGGAAGAAGCGTTCGACACCGTCTTCATCGACGATGCCCGTGCAGCCGATCCGGTCCCGGCGGTTCCCGCACCCTCGCCGACGCCGCCGAGCGCGCCCGCCTTTGCCGCAACCCCTGCTGCAGGCATGGGTCGTCACGAAGCGATGGCGATGGCCGGCCCTACCCCGGACAACCCCTTCGTCACGCTCCGCAAGCGCCTCGTGCGCGCACGCTTCCTCGATCGACAGGACCGCGCCCGGTACGACGCCATGCTCGCGGGCCAGAAGGACCTGCGCCGCAAGCCGGTGAGCGCGTGGGAAGTTTCGCAGCGCCCCGCCCCGGCCCCGGCGGCCGAGCAGGAGGTACGCCGGCCGGCGCCGGGTCGTCTGGGCGAGACGCGCCGTCCCGGCCTGACCCGCGGCTGACCAACAGAAAAAGGGCGGCGCCATACGGCACCGCCCTTTTTCTTTTAGCGGAAGCGGCGGGACAGGCCCGCCGCGGCCCGCACGACCGATTACTTGAGTTCGACGGTCGCGCCGGCAGCTTCCAGCTTCTTCTTGATTTCTTCGGCTTCCGCCTTGTTGGCGCCTTCCTTGACGGCCTTCGGCGCGCCTTCGACAAGCGCCTTGGCTTCGCCCAGGCCCAGGCCGGTGATCGCGCGAACTTCCTTGATGACGTTGATCTTCTGACCACCGTCGCCCGTCAGGATGACGTCGAATTCGGTCTGCTCTTCGGCAGCCGGAGCGGCGCCACCAGCGGCGGGAGCGGCAACCGCAACCGCGGCGGCGGCCGAAACGCCCCACTTTTCTTCGAGCAGCTTCGAAAGCTCGGCGGCTTCCAGAACGGTCAGCGCCGACAGGTCTTCAACGATCTTGGCAAGATCAGCCATGTTCATTCTCCATATGGGACCGGGAAAACCCGGTGAATTGTTGCAGATAGATAATCAGATAAAAGACTTATGCCGCTTCCTTGGCACCATAGGCGCCAAACACCCGCGCAAGCTGACCCGCCGGGGCTGCCGCGATCTGGGCAACCTTGGTGGCCGGGGCCTGAACCAGGCCGACCAGCGTGGCGCGCAGTTGGTCGAGCGATGGCAGCGCCGCCAGCGCCTTCACGCCTTCCACGTCGAGGATCACGTCCCCCATGCCGCCGCCAACGATCTCGAGCTTGTCGTTGGTCTTGGCAAATTCCACCGCGACCTTCGCAGCAGCCACCGGGTCGGCGGATGAAGCAATGGCCGTGGGGCCGGTCAGCAGATCGCCGATACCGGTATAGGGCGTGCCGTCGAGCGCGATACGGGCGAGGCGGTTCTTCGAGACCTTGAAGCTCGCGCCGGCGTCACGCATCTGCTGGCGAAGCACCGTCGACTGGGCGACGGTGAGGCCCAGGTTGCGAACAATCACAACCGAGGCTGCATTCGACAGCGTGGCGTTCAGCGCGGATACGGCTTCGGCCTTTTGAGCACGATCCATGCCTTGTTTCTCCACTCATGCCCGAAAGCCCGCGCACCGGAATGCGCGCGCCGCCGGGCGGCTGACACACGCACGGACAGACACGGGACGCATCCCGCCGATCCGCGCGCAACGATGTCCGATGGGGTCGGTCAAGCCGCGAACGCCGGGCGGGGCCAGGCGGGCGACCGATAAAGACTGTTCCCCGTCTAGGCTGGAAATTAAGCGGGGCAAATCCCCCGCACCAACGGTCTCGGACGGAATTGCCGGGGCCAGGGCCCTGACAACACGGGGGCGCTCATAGCGGCGCGACGCGCAAAGTCAAGGCGTGGGGGGGCATTAGGATGTCGTGCGCCTACCTGATCTCCCCTCCCCGCCTGCGGGAGGGGAGTCAGATCTCAGCGGCCGCATTCAAAATGACCCGGCGCCACATGAAACTCATCATTCGCCCTTGCCAAAATCTATTTAAGATATATCTTAGAAACATCTTGAAACACATAAAGGAAAGATATCATGCATTTTCATCGACATAAGGACGGCTGCGGCAAACGGCACGGCATGCATCGCGGCGGACGCGGCTTCGGCCATGGGTTCGGTCCGGGCTTCGGCGGCCGGCGCGGCCATGACGACGGCGCGCGCGGTCCGCGTCGCCGCATGTTCGACAGCGGCGAACTGCGGCTCGTGCTGTTGAAGCTGATCGCCGACGAACCGCGCCACGGTTACGACTTGATCCGCCGGATCGAGGAACTGACCGGCGGCACCTATGCGCCGAGCCCGGGCGTCGTCTATCCCACCCTTACCCTGCTCGACGACATGGGGCAGATCGAGGCGCAGCAGAGCGAAGGCGCGAAGAAGCTGTTCGCGATCACCGCCGCCGGCGAAGAGGAACTGGCGGCGAACCGCGAGCTCGTCGAAGCGCTGATCGCGCGCCTTGCCGCGATCGGCGAGGAGCAGCAGCGCACCGACAGCGCGTCGGTCCGCCGCGCGATGGGCAACCTGCGCGCGGTGCTCGTCAACCGGCTGCGTTCGCGCGACCTCGACGAGGCGACGGTGCACCAGGTCGTCGCGCTGATCGACGAGGCGGCGCAGAAGATCGAGCGGCTGTGACGGAGGAAGCGATGAGCGCCGCCACCGCCACGGTGCCGACCGGCCACGCCAGCCGATACCTCCAGCAGTTATGCAAGCATTGGCAGCATAATCTGGCGGTCGAGTTCACCCCCGATCGCGGAACGGTCGTGTTCCCGCGCGATGTGCGCGGGGCCGACTGGCCCGGCGACGCGCGCGTCACCTTCGACGCCACCGCCGCCGCGCTGACCGTCCGCATCGACGCCAGCAGCGCCGAGCATCTCGAAGCGCTGAAAGAGGTGGTCGCCCGCCACCTCGACCGCTTCGCCTTTCGCGAGGCGCCGCTGGCCTTCGACTGGCGCGCGCCCGAAGATCAGGGTTTCAGGCCGAACCGCGCGTAATCGCGTTCGAGCGCGGGGGACAGCTGGCGGGCAACCGCCAGGTCGGCCGCCGCTCGCTCGCCATGGCCCAGCCGCTTGTTGACGATCGCACGCAGCAGGCGGCTGGAGGCGAGCGCCGGAATTTGCGACAGCGCCGCATCGAGGTCGCGCAGCGCATCCTCGTCGCGGCCGAGCCGCATCCACACGAGCGCGCGGCTGTCGAGGATGTTCGCCGTGCTCTCGCTCAGCTCGATCGCCGAGGTGCAGTCCTTGAGCGCAGTGTCGATCGCGACGTTGCGCGTCGCCTTCACCCAGCAGCGCGCGTTGAGCAGCGCCGGCGAGCCCGGCTTCTCCCCGATCAGCGCGTCGAACGCGTCGATGGCGGCCTGCGCTTCACCGAACTCGCCGACCATCGCCGCCTTGGCGAAGCGGAAATCGTCGCGCGCCTTGCCGCCCAGCGCGATACGCTCGTCGAGCAGCCGCGCCGCCCGGTCGACATCGCCCTGCGCGGCGACCAGCCACGCCAGCGACGATATCGCGGACGCCGACGATGGGTCGAGCTTGCGCGCCTCCTCAGCGTCGGCGATCGCGCCCGTGCTGTTGCCCAGCTCCTTGCGGACCGCCGACCGCTCCAGATAGGCATCGACCGAAGGAAGCAGCGCGATCTGCCGCGTGAGCATCGCCTCGGCCGCCTTGAAATCGCCGATGCCGCGCTGGAACGACGTGGCGCTGGTCAGCGCGGTGATATTCTCCTCGTCCGCCTTGGCGGCATTGGCCGCATAGATCGCCTTGATCGCGTCGAGCTGCGACGTCGAAGCCGCCCCGGCGAGGTTCCAGCGACGGCGCGCGTCCTCGGGCGCGATCATCCGCGGCGCCTGCCCCAGCATCGTCGCGACCCGGTCGCGCTCTCCCGCGACCTGCGCCGCCGGAATCTCGATGCCGGAGGTCGCCAGCGTCTCGTCGACGGTGACGATGCCGTCGGCCAGCGTCACCGATCGCTGCACCTCATATCCGCCATAGCGGCCGTCGAGCGCCCCTTCGCCTTCGATCCGATACCCGCGCCCACCGTCGGGCAGACGGATGCGAAGGCGGTAACGGGCGCGATCGGGACCCGGCGTCGCCACGGGAATCTCGGCCCAGGCGGCGCGCGCGCGGTCGGGCGCGAACGCCACGATATCGGGAATGCGCGCCAGCCAGCGCTCGGTGCGCTTGTCGACGCGATCCCAGGCGCTGCCGAACACGCCGCGGGCGCGGATCGAGACGCTGCCGTCCTCGACCGCCGGCGTTACGGTCACATCTTCGAACTGGGCTTCGCCGACATATTCCTGCAGCAGGCGCTGGGTCAGGTCGCGGCTCTCCTTCGCGCCGAGTTGCGACGAGGCCAGCGTGAGCAGGCTCGCAAGCTGGCCGCGCAGCGTCATGTCGACCGTCATCACCGACGGCAGGTCAACGCTGGTACTTTCGTCGGCGTCGAGGGCGAGATCGACGATCGGCCGCGCCGGCGGGCGCGCGTCGATCCGCTCCAGTTCCGCGCCGGCCGCCCGCACCGGCAGCACATGACCGAAAGGCGGCGGGTCGCCGAGGTCGGGCAGCCTGGTGCCGAGCGCCGTGCCGTCCAGCCACAGCGCCCTACCCCCGACATGCGCCCGCACGAGGATATGGTTGAACGCGAGCACGCTCGGAATCCGCGAAGGGATCGCGTCGCCGAGCTGGGCATGCGCCATCACCGGCTCCGCGTCGATCTCCATCGCGTGCAGCATGGCGAGCAACAGCAGGGTCTTGGCCTTGCAGTCGCCATAGCGCGCATCCCACGTTTTCGCGGGGGTCTGCGGTACATAATTGCCACCGTCCATGCCGACCGCCAGATAGCGGACCTTGTCCTGCACCAGTTGCAGCGCCATCGCCGTCCGGCGCAGCGGATCGTCGGTCGCCGCCATGATCCGTTCCACCTCGGCCGCGATCGGGCTGCCGTCGGCGATCGTCCCCTCGGTCGCATAGAGCGGCGCCATCACCTTCGACACATCGTCCCAGCCGGTAAAGGTCGAGGCCTCGACCATCGGCGGCCGGCGATAGCGGATCGGCGCATCGTCGGGCATCTCGGGCTGCTTCGCCAGCGGCAGCGCGATCGGCAACTCCATGAAATCGCCGTTGCGCCGCGGCGCGGCGTCGACGCCGCCGGTCAGCGCCTGCCACTTGAGCGGCTCGTCCTTGCGCCACGACAGGCGATAGGACGCCGACGCGACGCGAACCGGTTCGGCGAGCAGCGGGACGGCGAGCTGGCTGCGCCCGCCGAGCGCCGCATCCTTGCTCGTCGTCGACATGCGCAGCCGCAGCGTGTCGCCGACGCGCAGCCCCTCGACCGCCAGCGCCGCCGACAGGATGCCGGTCAGTTCGCGCTGCTCGAGCGCCTGTTCGCGGCGCAGCACGGTGAATTTCTGCCCGTTGGCGAGCGCGTCGATCTCTGTCCCGTCGCGGAGGATGACGAGCTGGTGGATGATCAGGTCGCCCTTGTCGGGCGACCAGGGCAGCACGATGTTGCTGCTTTGCGACAGTTCCTCGGGCGTGCCGATCTTCACCGCCGTGTCGCTGAATGCCCAGACGGTGGGCCCGTCGACGCGCTGCTGGATGTCGAGGACAAGCAACCCGTTCGGCGCGCTCGCCATATCGGGCAGCTTGACGGGCGTCACCCACTCGGGCGCCGGCCGGTAAAGCGGTTCCTCGCCCGCCGATGCCGCGCCCGCCGGCAGCGCCGCCGCCGCCACGACCAGCATCCGCCCCCAACACCGCATCATTACCTCCCCCCGTGTGGATACCATGCCCTCGACCGCATGGGCGCCCCGCCCGATGCGGCCGGACCGACCTCAGCCTGCTGTCGCCGCCAGCGCGCGCTTGCGCGCATAGAGGAAATAGACGGCGAGACCCGCCGCATTCCACACGCAGAACCAGATCTGCGTATTCACCGGCAGGCTGAAGAAGAGATAGACGCAGCCGAGCATCGCGACGATGCCGACCACCCACGGCATCGGCGCGCGGAAGGTGCGCGGCGCATCGGGCGCGCGGCGGCGCATGATGAGCATGCACAGCGAGACGGCGGTGAAAGCGGCGAGCGTCCCCGCGTTGGCGAGCGCGGCCAGTTCGCCGAGCGGGATGAAGCCCGCCAGCACCGCGACGACGAGCGCAGTGAAGATGGTGATGCGCACCGGCGTCCCGCGTCCCGACAGCTTCGCCAGCCCTTCGGGA
Source organism: Sphingopyxis sp. SCN 67-31 (assembly GCF_001725095.1). Taxonomy (NCBI): domain Bacteria; kingdom Pseudomonadati; phylum Pseudomonadota; class Alphaproteobacteria; order Sphingomonadales; family Sphingopyxidaceae; genus Sphingopyxis; species Sphingopyxis sp. SCN 67-31. The sequence continues at coordinate 13,812 of NZ_MEFH01000065.1, forward strand.
AGCAGGCCGTCGCGCGCCATGGTGAAGAAGATGCGGCTCTGGCCATAGAAAAAGGCCAGGATCACCGTCGGCAGCGCGATCACCGCCGAAATAGCGAGATAATGCGCGGCGAGCGGCTGCCCGAGCTCGCGCAGGATCAGCGCCAGCGGTTCGGGGCTGTTCGCGAAGCGGCCATAGGCGACCGCACCCACCGCGGCGACGGCCACGGCGATATAGATGGCGACGCAGGCGATCATCGACCCGACGATCCCGATCTTCAGGTCGCGGTCGGGGTTCTTGGTCTCCTCGGCCGCCGTCGCGATGGCGTCGAAGCCGTAGAAGGCGAAGAAGATGATCGCCGCGGCCGCCATCACCCCGCGCTCGACGCCGTCGGGGCCCATGTGCTTGGCGAAGCCATAGGGGCTGAACGGCTCCAGGTTCGCGGCATCGAAGGCAGGCAGCGCGACCGCGACGAACACGGCGAGCGCCGCGATCTTGACGAGCACGAGGATCGCGTTGACCGTTGCGCTTTCGCGCGTGCCGTACAGCAGCATCCCGGCGACGAGGGCGATGATCGCGATCGCCGGCAGGTTGACGATGCCGCCCAGTTCGGGGCCCTGCATCAACGCCATCGGCATGCCCGCCCAGGATTGCAGCAGCGGCGCGGCATAGCCCGACCAGCCGACCGCGACCGCGCTGACCACCAGCGAATATTCGAGGATCAGGCTCCACCCGACGATCCAGGCGATCAATTCGCCGATCACGACATAGCTGTAGGTATAGGCGCTTCCCGATGCCGGGATCATCGTCGCCATCTCGGCATAGGCGAGCGCGGCGCAGGCGCAGATGATGCCCGCGACAGCAAAGGACAGGATCACCGCCGGTCCGGCCTTGTCGGCGCCGACCCCGATCAGCGTCAATATGCCCGTGCCGACGATCGCCCCGACGCCCAGCGCCACCAGGTGCGGCCAGCTCAGCGTGCGCACCAGTTGATCGCCCCGCCCCTCCGTCTCGATTACTTTGCGGCGCAGCAGGCTGTCGGACATGCGTTGTTCCCCTCTCTGGTTTGCGGTCTTGTGGAGCGGCGGCGCGGCGAAGGCAAGCGCCGCTTCACCGCGCCTGGCGATCGATCGCCGCGGCGCGCAGCGTCAGCGCGGCGGCAAGTCCGATCGCGGCGCCATAGGCGAGCACGCCCCACTGGATGACCGCGACCGCGCCCAGGATCGCGCCGCCGGTCAGCCCGGCCCACAGCGCCAGATGCGGCCACCAGCGCGCGTCGCCTTCGCCGCGCAGCCGGTTGGCGAGCTTGTAGCCGGTCTGGACGAGCGTGCCGGTCATATAGGTGACGCCGACCACCGCGCCGTCGCGCCCGCGGAACGCCGCGTTGACCACTCCCATGGCGAGCGTCAGGCACAGGACCGCGGGCCAGACCGCATCGACCGCGCGCAGCCCCGCGGCGGCGCACAGCAGCAGCGTCGCGCACGACAGCACCGCGGGCGTCCGAACGCGGCGATACTGTTCGGCGACGAGCGAACCGGCGACGACGCCGGCCACGAAGGTCGCGATCAGGCCGCCGGCGATCGCCGCGCCGCGCGTCCCCTCCGCGACCCCGACCGCGAAGCGCGTCGAGTTGCCCGTCATGAAGGAGACGAAGAAGCCGGCGGTCTCGACGAAGCCGATGGCGTCGACGAAGCCCGCCAGCGCCGCCACCCCGATTGCCAGTGTCTGATAAGCGCGGTCGAAGCGGATCATCGGCGCGTCAAAGCAAGGCCTCGATCGCCTCGGCCAGCCGGGCGTCGCGCTCCGACAGGCCGTTCGCGTCGTGCGTCGTCAGCAATATGTCGACGCGGTTGTAGACGTTCGACCATTCGGGATGATGATCCATCTTCTCCGCGACGATCGCGACGCTGGTCATGAAGCCGAATGCCTGCGCGAAATCGACGAACAGGAACCGCCGCACGATCGCATCGCGGTCGGGTTCATGCCGCCAGTCGGGAAAGCGGGCGAGCAGCGCGGCGCGCGCCGCATCGTCGAGTTTCTGGACCACCTGTTCTTCTCCCGCTGGTCAAGGCCGCGCGCCCGCCATAAGGAAGGGCGCGATGACCGACAAGACCGTCCTTTCCGACCTGCCCGCTGGCTGGACCGGCGGCGCGCCCGACGCCGACGCCTTTCATGCGATGGCGCAGGCGGCGCTGGCGACGCTGCCCGACGTTTTTCTGCAGCACATCCGCGACGTGGTGATCGCGATCGAGGAATTCGCCGACGATGCGACGCTCGCCTCGCTCGACATCGAGCATCCCTATGATCTGACCGGCCTGTACGAAGGCCGCCCGCTCACCGAACGCAGCATCGACCACAGCGGCGGCATGCCCGACCGCGTGACGCTCTATCGTATCCCGATCCTCGTCGAATGGATCGAGGGGGGCGAACGGCTCGACTGGCTGGTGCGCCATGTGCTGATCCACGAGATCGGCCATCATTTCGGCTTTTCAGACGACGATATGCACGCGCTGGAAGACATGGCGTGACAGACGCGCTGCTGCGCCTCGACGGCGTCGCCTGCATCCGCGGCGACCGGCTGCTGTTCGAGGGGCTGTCGCTGACGCTGGCACGCGGCGAGGCGCTGTGGCTGCGCGGTCCGAACGGCGCGGGCAAGTCCAGCCTGATCCGCCTCGCCGCCGGGCTGCTGCGCCCCGCCGCCGGAACCGTGGAGCGCCATGAACGCATCGCGCTGATCGATGAGGCGACGGCGCTCGACGCCGAACTGCCGCTGCGCCGCACGCTCGACGTCTGGGCGCGGATCGACGGCATCGACGGACCGATGGTGGCGCGCGCGATGGAGGCGATGGCGCTCGCCCCGCTCGCCGAAGTGCCGGTGGCGATGCTGTCGACCGGCCAGCGCAAGCGCGCCGCGATGGCGCGCGTGATCATGAGCGCGGCGCCGGTCTGGCTGCTCGACGAACCTGCGAACGGCATGGACGACACGGCGCGGGCGCGGCTCGTCGCGGCCATCGCCGCGCACCGCGCGAACGGCGGCGCGGTGCTGCTGGCGTCGCATTTCGCGCTTGGGATCGAAGGCATGGCGGAACTCGACTTGGGAGCGCTGGCATGATCCCCGATCAACCCCACCCCCGTTCCGTTCGCCCTGAGCTTGTCGAAGGGCCGTTCTTTCCTTTACCCTCGAAAGAAGGAAGAACGGTGCTTCGACAAGCTCAGCACAAGCGGATTTGGGGCGGCAATGCCACGGGAAAGGACCGATGACCGCCCTCCTCACCCTGTTCTGGCGCGACCTGCGCCGCGCGTGGGGCAGCGGCGCGCTGTGGCTGCCGGTGATCTTCTTCCTGCTCGTCGCGACCGCCTTTCCCTTCGCGGTCGGTCCCGATGCGCCGCTGCTCGCGCGCACCGGCGGCGGCATGGTCTGGGTCGCGGCGCTGCTCGCCGCGCTGCTCCCCATCGACCGCCTCGTCCGTCCCGACCGCGAGGCGGGCGTGCTCGACCAGCTTGCGGTGCGCGGCTTCGCCGACGAGATCATCGCTGCGATCAAGATCGCCGCCCACGCCATCGGCTTCGGCCTGCCGCTGCTGATCGCGCTGCTCCCCGCGGCGGCGCTGCTGGCGCAGGACGGCGCGCGCGTCGAGACACTGGCGACCGGCCTCGCCATCGCTATCCCCGCCCTCGCCTCGCTCGCGGTACTGAGCGCGGCGCTCACGGCGGGGCTGAAAGGCGGCAATGCGATCGGCGGCCTGCTGGTGCTGCCGCTGGCGGTGCCGCTGCTGATCTTCGGCGCCGGGATGCTCGACCCCGCCGGGCGCGGCGCCGTGAAACTGCTCGCCGCGTCGAGCTTGCTGCTGACGGTGATCGGCCCGTTTGCGGCAGGGGCGGCGCTGAGGGGGCTCCGGGAATAAGGGGAGGTCCAGAAGCGGGACCGGGCCTATCCTTCATCGTCATCCCGGATCAAATCCGGGATGACGAGAGGAAGATCGACATACGCATTTCCCAAAAGAAAAGGGCCGGAGTTTCCCCCGGCCCTTCCCCAAATCTTGGTGGTGCGGATCAGGCGCCGATTTCGGCGACGTCGATCTTCACGCCCGGACCCATCGACGACGACAGCGCGATCTTACGGACATATTTGCCCTTCGCGCCGGCCGGCTTCGCCTTGACGATCGCATCGACGAAGGCGTCGAAGTTCTGGCGCAGCTTGTCCTCGCCGAACGACAGCTTGCCGAGGCCGGCGTGGATGATCCCCGCCTTTTCGACGCGGAACTCGATCTGACCGCCCTTGGCCGCCTTCACGGCTTCGGCGACGTTCGGGGTGACGGTGCCCAGCTTCGGATTCGGCATCAGGCCCTTCGGACCCAGCGTCTTGCCGAGACGGCCGACGATGCCCATCATGTCCGGCGTCGCGATGACGCGGCCATAGTCGAGGTTACCCGCGAGCATGTCTTCCATCAGGTCCTCTGCCCCGACCTTGTCGGCGCCGGCGGCGAGCGCCTTTTCGGCATTGTCGCCGCGCGCGAAGACCGCGACCTTGACGTCCTTGCCGGTACCGGCGGGCAGCGTGACGACGCCGCGCACCATCTGGTCGGCGTGACGCGGGTCGACGCCCAGGTTCATCGCGATCTCGAGCGTTTCGTCGAACTTCGCCGAGGCGAGCTCGCGCACCGTCTTCAGCGCGTCATCGACGCTGTGCAGCTTCGTCGCGTCGACCTTGCCCTCGAGCGCCTTCTGCTTCTTGGTCAGCTTTGCCATCGGTTCAGCCCTCCGTCACTTCGAGGCCCATCGAGCGGGCGCTGCCTTCGATGATCTTCGTCGCCTGTTCAATGTCGTTGGCGTTCAGATCCTTCATCTTCAGCTCGGCGATCTCGGCGAGCTTCGAGCGGGCGATCTTGCCGGCGACGAGCTTGCCGGGTTCCTTCGAGCCCGACTTGAGGTTCGCGGCCTTCTTGATGAGGTAGGTCGCCGGGGGCGTCTTGGTGACGAAGGTGAAGCTCTTGTCGGCGAAGACGGTGATGATCGTCGGGGTCGGCTGACCCTTTTCGAGCCCGTCGGTCGCGGCGTTGAACGCCTTGCAGAACTCCATGATGTTGACGCCGCGCTGACCCAGCGCCGGCCCGAGCGGCGGCGAGGGGTTCGCGGTCCCCGCCGGAACCTGCAGCTTGATATAGCCGCTGATCTTCTTGGCCATGATGGCCTCCTTTCTTTCTGTCGGCGCGCCGCGGACGGCGAACCTCAAAATAAGCGGTCGAACGGAAGGGCATCACCCCTCCTCCCGCGCGGATTCGCGCCCGTATCTGACACGAAGCGGCGCGCTTAGGCGCAAATGCCGCCGAAAACAAGCCCGATCGTCACCCCTGCGGGCGGTAGCGAACCAGTCCTTCCTGCGCCGCGTGCGCGATCAGCGTGCCGTCCTGACGATAGATCGCCCCGCGGCACAGCCCACGGTCACCGCCCGTCCACGGACTGTCCATCACGAAGACGAACCATTCGTCGACCCGGATGTCGCCGTGGAACCACATCGCGTGGTCGAGGCTGGTCGACACCATCCCCGGCGTCCAGAAGCTCACGCCGTGCGGCAGCATCGCGGTGGACAACAGCCCCATGTCGGAGGCGAAAGCGAGGAAGCCGCGATGGACGAGCGGATCGTCACCGATCGGCGCGGCAACGCGAAACCACTGATAATGCTGCGTCGCCTGCGCCGAGGCAGGCGGACGATAGCTGCGGATCTCGAACGGCCGGCGCCGCGACATGTGGGCGAGGTGGCGTTCCGAGATGTCGGGATCGGCGGCGACGAAATCGGTGAAGTCCCAGCACTGCTCGGGCGGCAGCAGATCGGGCATCGGCACCTGGTGCGCCAGCCCCTCGGCGGGGAACTGGAAGGAGGCGGTCAGGTTGAAGATGACCCTGCCGTCCTGCCGCACGACGACGCGGCGGTTCGAGAAGCTGCGCCCGTCGAAATCGCGGTGGATGCGGAAATGCAGCGGCTTCGTCTCATCGCCGCCGCGCAGGAAATAGGCGTGGAGCGAATGGATCTGCTTGCCCGTTTCGACCGTGCGCGCCGCCGCGACCATCGCCTGCGCGATCACCTGCCCGCCGAAGATGCGGTCGCGCGCGGTGGTGGGCAGTGCCGGAAAGGTGAACTCGTCCTCGACCCCAGGAACGGGATCGAGGTCGAACAGGCGCATGACGGCACCGACGACCGTCTCGGCCGAAACGCCGGCGTTGATCTCGCGCGCGCGGGCGATGCGCGCCTGAAGCTCGGAAGGAGAGAGGGATGTCACGGTCATGCCCCTTTTCGTCATCCCGGCGAAAGCCGGGATCGCTTGCGTTGCCGCAATCGCCAACGGCCCCGGCCTCGGCCGGGACGACGCTTACTTCATCCGTTCGACCTGCTCGAAATCGAGCTCGACCGGGGTCGCGCGGCCAAAGATCGACACGCTGACCTTGACCCGCGCCTTGTCGAAATCGAGCTCCTCGACGACGCCGTTGAAGCTCGCGAACGGGCCTTCGAGCACCTTGACCTGATCGCCGATCTCGTAATCGACGCGCACCTCGGTCTTGGGCCGCGCCGCGGCTTCTTCCTTGCTGTTCAGGATGCGCGCCGCCTCGGCCTCGCTGATCGGCTGCGGCTTGCCCGACGAGCCGAGGAAGCCGGTGACCTTCGGCGTGTTCTTGACGAGGTGATAGACGTCGTCGGTCATCGTCAGCTTGGCGAGCACATAGCCGGGAAAGAATTTGCGCTCGGCCTGCACCTTCTTGCCGCGTTTCACCTCGGTGACGGTCTCGACGGGCACCTCGACCGCCTCGACGAAATCGCCGAGCCCCATGCGCTCGGCTTCCGCGAGCACCGAATCGCGGACCTTGTTCTCAAAGCCCGAATAGGCGTGAATGATGTACCAGCGCGCCATGATGCGTGTCCTGTCCCCGAAATCCGAAAAAGCGCGGCTCAGCGCGCGAGCGACGTCAGCCAGCTAACGATGAACTGAAAAACTGAATCGATGCCCAGAAAGAAGAAGCACAGGATCACCGTCATGATCAGCACCATGATCGTCGTCCGCACCGTCTCGCTGCCGGTCGGCCACACGATCTTGCGGGCTTCGGCGCGCACCTGATTGAGGAATTCGGCCGGGCTGTTCTTGGCCATGTCGATCGTCCTGTCCTTCAAATTCCGTGGTCCGGGTCAGATGGGTTGCCGCCCGCTACGCGTCAAGCGCGCTTTCGGGCACCACTCCGCCCACCCTCCCCGACAGGTCGGCGAAAGGCGGATGGAAAACGGCGCATCTGTCCGAATGGGCGGCCTTTACCCGCGCGCCCCGTCCTTGGCAAGTGTGCCCGTGACCGCCGAAGATTACGGCCGGCCCGTCGGACAAAATACACAATCCCTAATAATATATTAATAAATATTTTTCAGGAACAATATATATCGACTGAACTGCCTTAATATTCTATGGTTTCTCCGTAAACGCATAGGTCCCCAAGCGCTCTTTCGGGTCGCCATGAAGAGGAAAAGCCTATGACCATGTCTCGCGCTCCCACGCCGCGGCCTGCGGATGCGAGTGCCCCCATCGAGGACCGCCGCGGCGGAAATCGTCATTGTACCGTGTTCCGCATCGCGAAGATCGCGCGCGAAGGCGACGCGGGCTTGTGGCGCGTGCGCAATATCTCCGACAGCGGCATGATGCTGGCGACCGGCGTCGCCGTGGAAACTGGCGAGCGGCTGGAAATCGCGCTATCCGAAGAGGTGGTGCTGACCGGCGAGGTCGTCTGGGCGCGCGAGGGGCGCTGCGGCGTCGCCTTCGACGCGCCCGTCAATGCGCTCGACATCCTGCGCCAGCTGGCCGCAGAGCGGCAGTCGGGCGAATATCGCCCGCCGCGCCTGCCCGTCCAGGGCCGCGCGCTCGCGGTGACCGACGATGGCGAGTTTCCGGTCGAGATCGAGAATCTGTCACAGAACGGCGCCGGCATCATCCACGACGGCCGGCTCGAAGCCGGCACCGAACTGACGCTGGCGCTGGGCGAGGACGTCCGCCGGCGCGGCATCGTCCGCTGGTCGCGCAAGAATCGCGCCGGCATCTGGTTCGCCTCGCCGCTCGGCGGCGCCGACCTCGAAAGCATCCGCCGCTTCGAATCCTGAAGCGCCTACCGCCTGGCCGGACCATAGGGGCCAGGCGCCTTCGCTTTCCACGTCACCAACGCCTTCAGACGGGGGACGCCAGCTTCATCAGCAGCAGGCCGCAGACGATCAGCACCGCGGCCGCAATCCGCATCGCGCTCATCGCCTCGCCGAGCACGACAACGCCAACCACGAACGCGCCGACGGCACCGATTCCCGTCCAGATCATATAGGCGGTTCCCAGCGGCAGCGCCTTCATCGACAACGACAGCAGGCCGAAACTGGCCGTCATCGCGACCAGCGTGACGAGCGACGGACCCAATCGGGTGAAACCGTCGGATTGCTTCATCGAAAAAGCCCAGACGATTTCGAGTATGCCGGCAATCGCAAGATAGACCCAGGCCATGGGGCAGCCTCCTTCAACAGGCTGCCGGGCCGTCCCGGACATGAAACCCGCACGGGGCGGGCGAGGACGTGGCCTCTTTGGCGGCCTGGCAGGGGCAGCAGGATTCGAACCCGCGACCCTCGGTTTTGGAGACCGATGCTCTACCAGCTGAGCTATACCCCTAGGCCGGACAGCGCCCTTAGCCGCAACGGGCAGGAGTGCGCAAGGGGATTGCGAGTGCAGGTTGCGCATCCCATTTGAAACGGCTGCCCCTCCCGCAGGTGGGCGGGCAATGAGGCTTACTGATTAGCCGCAGCGAGATGCGCAAAAGCGCAACGCCGCCGGCCCACCCCCGGCCCTTCCTGCCTGCGGGATGGGGAAAATGATAATCGCGTGCAATTGCCCGAGGGCGCGGCCATGCCGATGCATAGCTTGCAAAGCACCCCCGGGCTGATATGCGCGGACCCGCATGACCGCCGCCCACCCCTTCGACGTTCCGCAGCATTATCTCGGCGGCATCGCGCTCCGCCTTCTCGCCATGCTCAGCCTGTCGCTGATGTTCGTGCTGGTGAAGCTGATCGACGCGGCGGGCATCCATATCGTCGAAAGCCTGTTCTGGCGGCAGGCGATCGTCCTGCCGATGCTCGTCGCCTGGGCGATGACGCACGGCGGGCTGTCGCTCTATCGCACCAGCCGGCTGGGCACCCACGCCCGCCGCGCGATGATGGGGCTGACGGGGATGGCGCTCAATTTCGGGGGCATGATCTTCCTGCCGATGGCGGAGGCGACGACGATCAACCTGTCGGTGCCGATCTTCGCGGTGATCTTTGCCGCGATCTTCCTGGGCGAACGCACCGGCTGGCAGCGGGGAAGCGCGGTGATCATCGGCTTCCTCGGCGTCCTCGTCGTGCTCAACCCGACCACCGTCGTGTCGAGCGGCTTTGCCGGCGAGCATGGCATGGGCACGCTGATCGCGCTGGCGGGCGCGATCATGACCGCGCTCATCACGATCCAGGTCCGCGACCTAGCGCGCACCGAAAGCCCGATGGCGATCGTCTTCTGGTTCAGCCTGATCTCGCTGGTGCCGCTGGGGCTCGCCCTGCCCTTCGTGATGACCGCGCACAGCCCCGCCGAATGGGCGCTGCTCGCGGGGCTCGGCGTGCTCGGCGCGGTGGTGCAGATGGCGCTGACCGGCGCGTTGCGGCTCGCCCCCGTCGCGGTGGTGATGCCGATGGATTATTCGAGCCTGCTCTGGTCGATCGCCTGCGGCTGGTATTTCTTCGGTACGCTGCCCGCCGACACGACCTGGGTCGGCGCACCGCTGATCATCGCGAGCGGCCTGTTCATCGCCTGGCGCGAGCATCGCCTCCATATCGAGCGGCAGAAGGATATCACCGCATGACGCGACCGATCCTCTATCACTGCGCCGACGCGCGGTCACTGCGCTGCCTGTGGGCGGCCGAGGAAGCGGGGATGGCCATCGATCTTCGCCTGCTGCCCTTCCCGCCGCGCGCCTTCGCGCCCGACTATCGCGCGGTGAACCCGCTGATGACGGTGCCGGGCTGGGTCGAGGACGGGCGGCTGATGACCGAATCGGCCGCGATCTGCGAGCGCATCGCCGAAGGCACGCCGCTGGAGGTGCGCCGCGAAGAGGGGGATTACTGGGCGTGGCGCAACTGGCTGCACCGCAGCGACGCGACGCTGACCTTTCCGCTTGCGATTATGATCCGCTACACGCGCGTCGAGCCGCCCGAGCGGCGGCTGGCGCAGGCAGTCGCCGACTACAAGGCCTTCTTCGGAGGGCGCGCGCGGAGCATCGAGGCGGCGCTGTCCGACGGCCGCGACTGGCTGGTCGCCGGACGTTTCACCATCGCCGACATCGCGATCGGCTATGCCGCCTTCCTCGCCACCACGCTGGGCGCCGACGACGTGCTGGGCGAAGCGACGACCGCCTGGCTCGCACGCTGCACGGCGCGCGACGGGTTCCGGCGCGCACGCGAACGCCAGAAGGGGTAAGCGCGTCCGTCGCGGGGGGCGATCGGGCGTCATCCTGCGCTTATCCAATTCGTCATTGCGAGCGGAGCGAAGCAATCCAGAGCGGTTTGCGCACACTCTGGATTGCCGCGTCGCTTCGCTCCTCGCGGGTGACGATTTCAACTCATGTTATCATGCTCTAAATCTGAACCGTTTGCCCTGAGCTTGTCGAAGGGCCGTTCTTTCTTTCCATCCATGCAGAGAAGGACGGTGCTTCGACAAGCTCAGCACGAACGGATGAAAGAGCGGTTCAGATTTAACGCCCGCTGCCCTAATGCATATGCTTCAGCTTGTCGGGGTTGCGCATCACATAGATGGCAACGACCTTCCCCGCCTCGACCTCCAGCGCCGTGGTCTGATATTCGCCGTCGGCTTCGCGGGTGACGAAGCCGGGCAATCCGTTGATCGTCCCGACATGGACCAGCGTCGAGGCATGTTTGGCGAACAGCACGGCGAGGCTGCGATGCACCCGCATCACATGCGCGAAGCCGAGCACCGGCACCATCGCCGCGGGACGCTTGCCGCCGCCGTCGGACCACAGCCCGACATCCGCCGCAAGCAGCGTGCCCAACGCCTCCATGTCGCCGCCGCGCGACGCGGCGAAGAAGGCGTTGGCGATCGCGAGCCCCTGCTCGCTTTCGAGCCTGTAGCGCGGGCGCGCCTCGCGGACGTGCCTGCGCGCCCGCGCGGCGAGCTGGCGCGTCGCGGCGGCGTCGCGGCCGATCGTCGCCGCGACCTCGTCGAAGCCGACGCCAAAGACGTCGTGCAGCAGGAAGGCCGCGCGTTCGAGGGGGGAGAGCCGTTCGAGCGCGAGCATCAGCGGCAGCGTGACATCGTCGTCGGCCGCTTCCTCGACGAGCGGATCGGGCAGCCACGGTCCGATATAGGTCTCGCGCTGGCGCCGCGCCGACTTAAGCTGGTCGAGGCACAGCCGCGTCACGGTGCGGCGCAGCCACGCCGCCGGCGCCTCGACCGCCGCGCGGTCGGTGCCGAGCCAGCGGAGGAAGGCATCCTGCACCACATCCTCGGCATCGGCGACCGAACCGAGCATGCGATAGGCGACGCGGGTCAGCAGCGGCCGCAGCGGGTCGAAACTTGCTGCCGCATCCGCCGCCGCCACACCGGAGATGCCCGCGTCCGGCATCAGGCGGCCTTTACGGCCTTGCCGCCTTCGTACCACAGGCCGAAACCGACGACGAGGCGGTTCCAGCCGTTGATGACGTTGATCATCAGGGTCAGCTTCACCTGTTCCTCGGGCGTGAAATGCGCCTCCAGCGCCTCCCGCGCGGGTTCGTGCGCATGGTCCTGCGACAGGCGGGTCAGGGCATCGGTCCACGCGAGCGCGGCGCGTTCACGGTCGGTGTAGACCGGCGCCTCCCGCCATGCCGCGAGCAGATAGAGGCGCTGCTCGCTTTCGCCCTTCTCGCGCGCTTCCGCCGTATGCATGTTGATGCAGCTCGCGCAGCCATTGACGATCGACGAGCGGATCTTCACCAGTTCGATCAGGCTCGGCTCGAGGCTGTCCTGCGTCGCAAGCGACAGGCTCATCCATTGCTTCATCAGGGCCGGGGCGGCGGCAAAGGGGTCGGTCACAGAGGTCATCGCATGTCTCCTTGGCTTGAACATACGAACATGACGAGCGACGCGCGGGCATTGTGACATGCCGGCGGAAAATAATCGCATTCGCACCGTCATGGTCCCCCTCCCGGTAAAGCCGCTCCCCGGCGAAAGCCCGGGTCCATGTTCGGTCGCGCTGCGCCACGTGGCCTGGCAAGCTCAAGGTCGTCTTCGAGGCTGCGCGCGCGGCGCTATGCAACGGGCCGCGCTTGACCTAACACATGCCATCGACAGCGAAGGAGGGATTTGGTCATGAAATTTCTCGATGGTTACGCCGAACAGGCCTATGCGCTGCTGCGCATCGTCGCGGGGCTGATGTTCCTCGCGCACGGGGTGCAGAAATTCTTCAATTTTCCGACGGCCTTCCCGATGCCACTCAACCCGATGCTGAGCGCGGCGGGAGCGATCGAACTGGTCGCGGGCGGGCTGATCGTCATCGGCCTGTTCACGCGCCCCGCCGCCTTCGTCGCCAGCGGCATGGCGGCGGTCGGATACTGGATGGTCCACGGCAGCAAGGATATCTTCCCGATCGTCAACGGCGGCGAGACGATCGCGCTCTATTGCTTCCTCTTCCTGTTCGTCGCGACCCGCGGCGCGGGCATCTGGAGCGTCGACGCGGCGCGCGGATAACCGAGCCGGCAAAGATCGGGGGCAGCCCTTGCGGGCCGCCCCCAGTTGCGGGCTTCACATGCGTGAAGGGAGAGATCAAAGCGTCTTCGTGTTGGTCTCGATCAGCTTCTTCGCCTCGGCGATCGCCTTGGCGGTGGTCAGCTTCCTTTCCTGAACCTCGTCGGCGATCTCGAGCAGGCGGCCGCTGACGACGGTGCCGGTATCGGCCTGTTCCTTGATGGCGATGCCGCCTTTCTCACGCGCGACCCGGTCCCATTCGGCGCGCACGGCGGCCCAGTAATCCCTGGTCGCGGCCCAATAATCGTCGGCCGCCTTCACATCGTAATCGTCATATTTGATATAGGTGTTGAGGACATATTCCTGGACGATCGGGACGAGCTTGCCGCCCTTGATCCCCATCTTCGTATTATCCTGCCAGTGGATCCAGCCATCAGGCGACAGTTGGTGGCGGTTGATCGAGTAATAGCGGTCATAGGCGGGATTGCGGACCGCGTCGCGGCGCGCGAGCGGGCGCCACGTCCAGTTGGAGCGCCAGCGGCGGATGCCGGCCTGCGTCTCCAACTGGCCCCAGCCGCCATAGCGCGGGCTGTCGTCGACCTGCCACACCGTCTGCGACCAGCGGCCGGTGCGCATCTTCTCGGGAACATCCTCCCATTGCCAGCGGTTGCAGTCGGCATAGACGAGCACCCGCGCCGGTTCATATTCCCAATCCTGCCGCCAATGCTTGATGACGAAGGTCTTGTCGTTGTCGTCGGTGATGACGAGCATGTGCTGGAGCACGATCCGGCGCCCCGTGTCCTCGATCACCCGGACGACCTCGTTGCCCCCCGACCGCTTCGGTTCCAGCACCTCGTAGGTGGGGTCCCAGCGCGTCGATTCCTGCATGTTGAAGCCGACGTGATAATTGCCCGCCATCGCCAGGATGTCGGCCCGGTCGCGCTCGAAATTCGCGGCGGCTTCCTCGGCCGCGATCGGCGGATGCGCCGAAGCGGCGACGGGCAGCACGGCGGCGAGGATCAGCGCGGCGGCGAACGGGCGAAATCGGGTCATGGTGCAGTCTTCTTCCGGTTTGACGATCAGAAACGATAGCTCAGCGACACGCTCGCGTTGCGGCCGGGCTGGGTATAGGCATCGGCGCTGGCGGGCGCGACGAAGGTCGGCGGCGTCCCCGGCGGCGATCCCGCCGGCGGCGGAACCGCGGTCATCGCCAGGCTGCGCACATCGCTCCACCAGCTGTATTTCCTGTCGAGGATGTTGAAGATGCCGCCGCGCAGCGTCAGCCCGTCGGTGATCCGCACGAAGGCGGTCGCGTCAAGGATGGTGAAATCGTCGGGGCGGAAACATTCGGTGGAACAGACACCCGCGGCGCGCGATGCTTCCTTGCGGGCGCTGTGCGTCATGATGATCTGGCCGCCGAAGCGCCCCTGCCCCGGCTCGCGCCAGCCGACGCCGGCGACGAGCTTGAGCGGATCGACGCTCGACAGCGGCGAGCGGGCGCCAGACGGGTCGATCACGTCGCCCTTGGCATAGGATAGGGCGAGCGTCGTATATAGGCCGGACGACGCCCGCCCCTCGAACCGCGCCTCGGCCCCCTTGACCCTGACGCGATCGAGATTGACGAACTGGAATATGGTCGGGTCGGCCGCGGTGCCGCTGCCCCCCACATCTTCCTGACTGATGAAATCCTTGTAGCGCGCCGAAAAGGCGGTGACGTCGAGGCTGACATGGTCGCTTGAGAAACGCACGCCGCCTTCGAAGCTCTCGCTGCGCTCGGGTCCCAGGTCGGGGTTCGGCGCCGAGGTGTAGCCGAAAGCCAGATTCTCGAAGAACTGGTTCACTTCGCCCGGCTCCGGTGCCTTGAAGCCGGTCGCATAGTTGGCGAACAGCCGCACCTCGTCGGTGATCTTCCACACCGCCCCGAACTTGGGCGACAGGCGCGATCCGTCCTGCCCGGCGCCGGTGAAGCCCGGAAGCAACGGGTCGTTGCGCGGCGACAGGTCGTACCAGTCGAAGCGCAACGCCGGATAGAGTATCAGCCGTCCGTCGGCGATCGAAATCTCGTCGCCGACGAACAGGCCCGCGCGCGTGAAGTCGGTGGTCGGAAAGGCACGGGTCGGAAAGACCTCGCCCATCGGCGGGACGGTCCCGTCGCGCACGCCGCGCTGACGCGTCTTGCTGATGTCGCCGCCGAACACCAGCCGGTGCGTGATCGCACCGGTGGCAAAGTCGGCGCGGGCGTCGGCCGATGCGCCGAACACGCGGTTTTCGAAGGTGTTCAGGCGTTCGCGGTCGACCGCCGGGGTGCGATCCTCGTCGGTGAACTGCCGATCCTCGCCGTCCTGCTAATAGAGGGCGACCCGCGCGAAATCGATCGCACCCTCGCCCTGCCAGCTCCAGTCGAGCGACACGCGCTTGCGCTGCCCCGTGTCGCGCGCCTCGAGCAGCTCGACCGTCGGGCTGAGCCCGGTCAGCCCCTCGGTGAACAGGCGCGTGTCGAGATATTCGCCGGTCAGCCGCAGCTTGTGGCCGTTCGCGGGATCATAGACGATGCGGCCGAGCAGCGCGTCGGAGCGGCCGTCCTGCGGATTGGGTTCGGTGCGCGCCGTGCCGGTGCCGCCGACCGTCCCCTTGTTGTCGAGTTCCTTGTAGTCGCGCCGCGTATAGGCCGCCATCGCCGACCAGTCGCCGCTACGCCCGGCGAGGATCAGCGTTTCGCTGAACTCCTCGTCGGCGCTGCTGTAGGCGGCGCGAGCGAGGCCGCCGACGCTCTTGCCACCATCCAGGAAATCGGCCGGATCGGCGGTGATGAAGCTGACCGCGCCGGCGAGGCCGTCGCTGCCGTAGAGCGCCGACGAGGGCCCGCGCAATATCTCGACCGACTTGACGAGGCCCAGGTCGACATAGTCGCCGCGCCCCGCCGCCTGCGCGCCGAAACTGAAGCCGTCGGGAACGCGGACGCCGTCGACCTGGATCAGGACGCGGTTGCCGCCGATGCCGCGGATGTTGAAGCTGTCGTTGCCCGAGCGCCCCGTAGCGCTGAGCGCCGCGTTGAACCGCGCGGGCTGGCGCTGGACGCTGACGCCGGGTTCGAAGCGGACGAGGTCGCGGATGTCGGTGACGAGTTCGTCGGCCATCTGCTCGTCGGTCTTGACGGTGACGGTGGCCGGAACATCCTCCGCCTTCGTCGCGATGCGCGTTGCAGTGACGACGATATGATTCTTGCGCGCGAGCCAATAGGCGCCGTCATTGTCCTGCGCGACCGCGGGCGCCGCCGTGACGGCGAGCGCGAGACCGAGCGCCGCGCCGGCGGCGAGACGGGCAGCGGATGACGGGCGGTGGCTGATCAATTCTCTTCCCCTGAATGATTGCGATTGATTCGCAATAGTGTTGCCCTAGAGGCGGCCGATCACAGGGTCAAGAATGATATTGAGAATCGTTTGCGTAATATTGTGGGGAGCAGGCGGAAAGACCCGCGGCCGTCTCCGCGGTTCGGGGCGATCTGAAAGGACTTTCCTAAAATATCGCGGCGTGCCAGCCTTCGCATGGCTCTTTCGCTTTTCGGATATGCGCGGCTTTCGTTGAAAGCCATGCGGCAGGCCGCGCCGCCATGCCGAGAAAGGGAGCAAGCTCGCCAAGGCAGCGAGGACGAATTCCGCAATCATTGAAAAGACGAATCGCCTTTGCGTGAAAATCCACGTGCTCCCGCGAAGGAGGGAGCCCAGAGCGGCGAAACGGCTGCGCCGGTGTCAGAATGCCCCCCCGCCTGCGCGGGGACACCCAGCCGCGAGCACCGGAAGACCGTCAGAGCGGAATGCTGATCGGCCCTAAGCCCCCGGTCCCTCATAGGCCTCGACGATCCGCCCGACGATCGGGTGGCGGACGACGTCGGCGGCGGTGAAGCGGCTGACGTTGATCCCCTCGATCCCTTCGAGCCGCGCGACCGCGTCGGCCAGCCCGGACGTCGCGGGTGCGGGCAGGTCGACCTGCTTGGGGTCGCCGCAAATCACCATGCGGCTGTTCATGCCGAAGCGCGTCAGGAACATCTTCATCTGCGGGATGGTGGTGTTCTGCGCCTCGTCGAGGATGATGAAGGCGTCGGCGAGCGTGCGGCCGCGCATGAAGGCGAGCGGCGCGATCTCGATCTCGCCGCTCGCGATCCGGCGCTCGACCTGCTCGGCGGGCAGGCAGTCGTGGAGCGCGTCGTAGAGCGGGCGCAGATAGGGATCGACCTTTTCCTTCATGTCGCCGGGCAGGAAGCCGAGCTTCTCGCCCGCCTCGACCGCGGGGCGCGACAGGATCAGGCGCTGGACGCTGCCGGTGATGAGCTGCGCGACCGCCTGCGCGACCGCGAGATAGGTCTTGCCGGTGCCCGCCGGACCAAGCGCGAAGATCACGTCGTCGCGCGCCAGCGCCTGCATATAGGGGACCTGCGACGGCGCGCGCGGGACGATCGTCTTCTTGCGCGTGCGGATCATCACCGCCGGCGCCTCCGCCGCTTCGTGGCGGATGATGCCGTCGAGCGTCGGCTGCGCGGTCATCGCGATCACCGCGTCGACCAGCCCGACGTCGATCTCCTCGCCACGCTCGATCCGGCCATAGAGTTCAGTGAGCACGTCGCGCGCCCGCGCCGCGGCCTCGGCCTCCCCCTCGATCTGCACCCGGTTGCCGCGCGCCGAGATATAGACGCCGAGCCGGTTCTCGATCGCGACGAGATTGCGGTCGAACTCGCCGAAGAGGATGCCCAACAATTGTGTCCGCTCGAACTCCGCCGTCAATCGGACGCGGTCGCCGGGTTCGGCGGGCGTTGCGGCGGTCAGCGGGCGTTTGGACACGTGGGCAGGACTCCTTGGTTTAATGCGACTTGTGTCCCCGCGAAGGCGGGGACCCGGCGAAGAAACGCGCAAGGCCGCTCTGGGTCCCCGCCTTCGCGGGGACCCATACAGAAAACGGCCACAGCGCCGCCACTAGGCGACGGCTTCCATCAAAGGTTCGGCCCCCAGGCTGTTGGGACCGGCGGACGTGATCCGCACCTCGACCATGTCGCCGATCGCGAGCCCCGGCGCGGTGACGTGCACCGACTGGAGCCAGGGCGACTTGCCGATGAGCTGGCCGTCATGCTTGCCGCGACGTTCGAGGAGCAGGCGCGTCGCCCGCCCCACCGTCCGCTCGTTGAACGCCTGCTGCTGTTCGTTGAGCAGCGCCTGAAGCCGCTGGAGCCGGTCGTTCATCACCCCCTCTTCGACCTGTCCGTCCATCGTCGCGGCGGGGGTGCCGGGACGGCGCGAATATTTGAAGCTGTAGGCCATCGCATATTGCGTGGAGCGGACGATGGCGAGTGTCGCCTCGAAATCCGCTTCGCTCTCGCCCGGAAAGCCGACGATGAAGTCGCCGGAGATCGCGATGTCGGGCCGCGCGGCGCGGACGCGCTCGATGACCCGCAAATAGGATTCGACGCTATGGCTGCGGTTCATCGCCGCGAGGATGCGATCGCTGCCCGCCTGCACCGGCAGGTGGAGAAAGGGCATCAGCTTGTCGACCTCGCCATGCGCGGCGATCAGCCCGTCGGTCATGTCGTTCGGATGGCTGGTCGTATAGCGGATGCGTTCGAGCCCGTCCTCCTTCGCCAGTTCGCGGATCAGCCCGTCGAGCCCGATCGCGCGCCCCCGCTCGTCCTCGCCGTCCCACGCGTTGACATTCTGGCCAAGCAGCGTGATCTCCCGCACCCCGCCCGCGACCAGCGCGCGCGCTTCGGCGATCAGGTCCGCGAAGGGCCGGCTCGTCTCGGCGCCGCGCGTGTAGGGCACGACGCAATAGGTGCAGAATTTGTCGCAACCCTCCTGCACGGTCAGGAAAGCGGTCGGGCGCTGGCCGCCGGCGCGCTTCGGCAGCGCGCCGAACTTGCTGTCGAGCGGCATGTCGAGGTCGATCGCCTTCTCGCCCCGTTGGGCGCGGGCGATCAGGTCGGGCAGGCGGTGATAGGCTTGCGGACCGACGACGACATCGACGCTCGGCGCGCGGCGCGCGGTCTCCGCCCCTTCGGCCTGCGCGACGCAGCCCGCGACCGCGATCGTCGGACGGCTGCCGTCCTCGCGCTTCAGCCGGCCGATGTCCGAATAAACCTTCTCGGCCGCCTTTTCGCGGATGTGGCAGGTGTTGAGGACGACGAGGTCGGCGTCGGCACCCTCGGCGGCGGCGGCATAGCCCCCGGCCTCCAGCATCTCGGCCATGCGTTCGCCGTCATAGACGTTCATCTGGCAACCGAAGGATTTGACGCGAAAGGTCTTGCCGGGACCCGGGACAGGCTTGCGGGCGGGAGAGTCGAATGTCATCGGCGCGCTATAGGCGATGCCGTGCCGTCGCGGAAGGGCGCGCCGTTTCCATGCACGCGACGATCGCGCTGCGCGCCGCCTCGGCCAGCAGCTTGCGGTCGCTCTCCATCTCGTCGGGCAGCGGATCGAGATAGTGGATGGTCAGCGCAACCTGGCGCCGCCGCGCGAGCATCCGCTTGAAATTGTCGAGCCCCGATTCGGGGTCCAGCCACGCGATGTCGGGCGCTTCCTCGCCATAATCGAGGAACACCGGCTGGACCTGAAGCCGCGGCGGCGTCGGGATGACGGCCTGGAGCAGCGAGGGACGGAAGGGCAGCAGGCCATCGCCCGGCCCCGTCGTCCCCTCGGGAAACAGCGTCACCGGCCTTCCCTGCGCCAATGCGCTGCGCAGCGCGTTCGTCTGGTTGTGGATCTCGCGCTTCGCCTCGCGCTGGATATAGACGGTGTGATTCTGGTCGGCGAGCCAGCCGACCAGCGGCGTCGTCTCCACCTCCGCCTTCGACACGAAGGCCGACCGCGCGGCGCCGCCCAGCGCCAATATGTCGAGCCAGCTCACATGGTTCGACACGAACAGCACGTCGCGGCGCAGGCGGGTGCCGGTGGTGCGGATGCGCAGCCCCGCGATCCAGCCCGCGGTGTTCAGGAAGGCCATGACCATCGGCGACGGCCGCCCCACCGCGCGATAGCAAAGATGCGGAACGATCAGGAACAGCAGCACTACCACCATCAGCGCCAGCCGGCAGACCGTGCGCCAGGTGACCGGAGCGCGATCAGTCGCGCTTGCGATCGATGGCGACGCCATAAAGCTCCATCCGGTGATCGACGAGGCGATAGCCGAGCCGCTCGGCGATCACCTTCTGCAACGCCTCCAGCTCGGGATCGACGAACTCGATGACCCGGCCGGTCTCGACATCGATCAGATGGTCGTGATGCGCCTCGGGCGCCGCCTCGTAGCGCGACCGGCCGTCGCCGAAATCGTGGCGGTCGAGAATCCCGGCCTCCTCGAACAGGCGGACGGTGCGATAGACGGTGGCGATCGAGATGCCGCTGTCGATCTTCGACGCGCGCTCGTACAGCGTTTCGACGTCGGGATGATCCTCCGAATCCGAAATCACGCGGGCGATGATCCGGCGCTGCTCGGTGATGCGCAGACCCTTTTCGTGGCACAGGGCCTCAAGATCGATCGTACCGGACATGGGAGCCTTTCCTGCAAGAAGCAGCCGTGCCTGTTCTTATGCCGACTGTATAGGGTCGCCCGGCCGATAGGACAAGGGCGGCGGCCTTGCGGTCGTCGCCCCCTTCCTTTCCGCCGGCGCTAAAATTCAGGCTTTCTTGCGCTTGCGACCGCCGCCGCGCCCCTTGGTGCCGAGGCCGATCTCCTTCGCGAGCGCGCGCCGCTTCTCGGCATAGCTGGGGGCGACCATCGGATAGTCGGCGGGCAGGCCCCACTTGGCGCGATAATCGTCGGGGGTCATGCCGTAATGCGTCATCAGGTGGCGGCGCAGCATCTTCAGCTTCCGGCCGTCCTCCAGGCAGACGATATGGTCGGGCTTCACCGACGCGCGGATCGACACCGCCGGGACCGGCTTTTCCTCGGGCTCCGGTTGGGTGCCGAGCCCCGACAACGCGGCGTGGACATTATTGATCAGCATCGCAAGGTCCGAAATCGCGACGCTGTTGTTGCTGACATGTGCCGCGACGATGTCGGCGGTCAGCGTCACGAGCATTTCATTGGTATCGGCCTGATCCGACATGAGCTTGTTCCTTATCGTATGAACCGGAGGCAGGAATGCCTCATAGTATATCTCTGCGTCCCGATGCCTATAGTGGCATCGGGATCGTTCCGTCGCAAGACGAATCGTATCTATTCTTCGGCTATGTCCGATCGCCGCATGGTAATCGCATCGCGGACCAATCCATCGCCGCCTCTATAATAGGCATTTCGCCTGCCACATTCAGAAAAGCCGGCGCGGGTGTAAAGATGAACAGCGTCATTGTCGGCACGCATTTCGAGGAAATAGTCGGACACGCCCTGATCCGACGCCCATTGCCGCCAGTCGTCGATCAGGCGTGCGCCGATTCCGCGCCCGCGCCGGTCGGGCACGACGGCGAGCAGCAGCAATTCGCTTTCGGGGCCCGCGACGCGCGCGGCATAGAAGCCGCAGGGCACCTCCCCGTCCCAGGCGAGCGCGACGCGCGCCGACGGCAGCGCGAACAGCGTGAGCATCTGCGCGCTGCTCCATGCTTCGCCATAGGCCGGATCGAACGCCGCCTCCATCACACGCATCACCGCGCCGATGTCGGCGATTTTAGCCGGCGCGAGGCGCAGACCCCCCATCATCGCGTCACCATCGGTTTCGCATCGGGGTCGCGGCCATAGATCGGGCTGGGATCGGCGAAAAAGGCGGCGGGGGGTAACGCGGCGGCATGGCGGGCGTCGGGCAGCATCGGCAGCGCCCGGCCCGACCCGCGCCGCGCGACAAAGGCTTCGGCGCGGTTACCGACCGCCAGCGCCGCATCGAACGTGGCCGCCTCGTCGGGCAGCAGCGAGCGCACCGGAGCGCGGGGCGTGAGATCGGCGCCGAAGGGCTGCACGAACCATTGGCCGTGCCCGCCTTCCATCACCACCAGCGCGCCGTCCGCCACCGCGACCGCTTCCGCCGCCCCTGCCGCGACCAGCGCCAATGTCGAAAAGCCCTGCACCGGGATGCGCCAGCCGAGCGCCAGCGCGCGCGCCGCGGCGACGCCGATGCGCACGCCCGCGAAGCTGCCCGGGCCGCAGCCGACCGCGATCGCGTCGGCGCGGCCGCCGTCCGTCAGTTCGGCGATCAGCGGCACCAGCCGTTCGGCATGGCCACGCCGGATGATTTCATGCCGGAAATCGACGACCCGCTCCCCGTCCAGCAGCGCCGCCGAGCAGGCTTCGCTCGCCGAATCGATGACCAGGCGCCGCATCGATGCCGCGCGCGGTCAGGCGATGCGATTGAAGCGGCCGAAATCGGGCCGCGGGCTGCGCTCGAAGATGCTCGCCGGATCGCCATAGCCCAGCGTCGCAATGAAATTGCTCTTCACGTTCGGCGTATCGGCAAAGAAGGCCGCGTCGACCCCCGCATTATCGAAGCCCGACATCGGGCCGGTATCGAGCCCGAGCGCGCGGGCCGCCATGATGAAATAGGCACCCTGCAGGCTTGCGTTGCGGAACGCCGTCGTCTGCGCCAGCGCCGCATTGCCGACGAACCAGCTCCGCGCGTCGGTGTGCGGGAACAGTTCGGGCAGATGCTCGTAGAATTCATGGTCCATCGCGATGATCGCGGTGACCGGCGCCTTCAATATCTTCTCGGCATTGGCCGGCATGGCGAGCGCCGCCAGCTTCTGCTTCGCCGCGTCCGACACGCACCAGACGATCCGCGCCGGCAGGCTGTTCGCGCTCGTCGGGCCATATTTCATCAGGTCCCAGATGGCGCGCAGCTGATCCTCCGACACCGGCCGGTCGAGATAAAAGTTATAGGTGCGCGCGGCACGAAAAAGCTGGTCGAGGGCGCTGTCGGCAAGCGGCTCGCTCATCGGGATACTCCTGTGGCTGGATTCAGATGGCGTGAACCGCCGTCACTTCGGGAACATAATGCTTTAGCAGCGTCTCGATCCCGTTCTTGAGCGTCGCGGTCGAAGACGGACAGCCCGAACAGGCACCCTGCATCTTCAGATAGACATTCCCCTTGTCGAACCCGCGATAGATGATGTCGCCGCCGTCGTTGGCGACCGCGGGGCGGACGCGGGTCTCGATCAACTCCCTGATCTGCGCGACGATGTCGGCATCGGCTGGGTCGTCGGCGAACCCGCCTTCCTCTTCCTCCGCCGGAACCGCGATGCCCGTGGCGCTCGGGGGATGGAACAGGGGCATGTCGGCCAGGAAATGATCGACCATGATGCCCAGCACGTCGGGCTTCACATCGCCCCATGCGGCACCGGGCGCGATCGTCACCGAAATGAAGTCGCGGCCGAAGAAGACACCGGTCACGTCGCCGAGCGCGAACAACGCGGTGGCGAGCGGCGACGCTTCGGCTTCCTCGGGACTGGCGAAGTCGCGGGTTCCCATGTCCATCACCGGCCGGCCGGGCAGGAATTTGAGCGTCGCGGGGTTGGGCGTCGATTCGGTTTCGATCAGCATGGCGTGCATGTGGGACGCCCGCGCGCTTTGTGCAAGGAATGAGATAATTCTATGAAGGCGCATGCGCCGCTTTTCCCATTTCGCCGCCATCGACTGGTCGGGCGCCCGCGGCGCGCGGCACAAGGGGATCGCGCTGGCGGTAGCGAGCGGCGCGGCGGCGCCGCGGCTGGTCCGTCCCGGTCATGTCTGGTCGCGGGGCGAAGTGCTCGCATGGCTCGAATCGCTGCTGGCCGCGGACGCGGACATGCTGATCGGTTTCGATTTCTCGGCCGCCTTCGCCTTCGCCGACCGCGACGCCTATTTTCCCGGCTGGCGCGACAGCCCGGACCGGATTCGCGACCTTTGGGCGCTCGTCGAGCGGCTGGCGGCGGGCGATCCACATCACGAAGCGGGCGGCTTCCTGGCTCACCCAGAGGCGCGGCGTCATTTCCGACACCCGGGGGGCGAGGTCGGCGATCTGTTCGAGCCCGGCGCCGGCCGGCTGCGCATCGTCGAGCATCACCAGCGCGCGACGCGCCAGGCGGCGAGCGTCAGCAACTTCAACCTCGTCGGCGCGGCACAGGTCGGCAAGGCGAGCCTCAGCGGCATGCGCCTGCTCCATCGTCTCGCCGGCCGCCTGCCGCTGTGGCCGGTCGATCCGGTGCCCGCGCACGGTCCGCTGCTCGTCGAAATCTATACCAGCCTCGCCGCGCGCGCGGCGGGCATCGCGCCGGGACGCAGCAAGATTCGCGACGGCACCACACTCGATGCCGCGCTCGCGGCGCTGGGGTCGCCGCCCGCGGGCTTCGTCGGCCCGATCAGCGACCATACGAGCGACGCGCTGCTCACCGCCGCCTGGCTGCGCGCGATCGCGCCGGACGCCGCCCCCTGGTCCCCCACCCCGCTGACCGATGCCGTCGCACGCACCGAAGGCTGGACCTTCGGCATCATTTGAAGCAAAGGGCGAAACGCCGCGTGCCGGCTTAGCTCAGTTGGTAGAGCAACCGCCTTGTAAGCGGTAGGTCGTCGGTTCGAGTCCGACAGCCGGCACCACGCAGTTTTCCCTTTATTATCAATAACTTAGCATCACAACCTTCGCCCGAAATTGTGGCCACCTTTCGGGGGCTTGCGGCGACTGTCGTCCCTATGCCGCTGCCAAGAGACGCTTTTAGGGCACTGAAATCACTCGAAATAGCCCCTTCGTCTCACCCCCCGAAATTTGCGGATCCCCGATGCAATGGAGCTATAATCGTCAGAGATACTCATCGAGTCTGAGACGGAATCGCTTTCGCGTAAACTCGCGCGGCAACTTCTAAAATAGAATCATGCCTTTCTGATCCGGATAGGTCGAGCACGGCGTATATAACCGATCACAGATCGAGGCGTCGCTCAGCCTGAACCTACGGGACGTCGAAGCTATCGCGGGGCTGGACAAAGGCTACCTCGATCAGCGGGCCGTTCCAATCCGGCTGAATTCCGCCCTTCATCTCGACCAAGAATAGCCGCCATCTAGCGAGTTGAAATTTGTTGGTCGTCAGTTCGAAGACCTGTATGAGCACCACGCAGTCTCTGATTTTTCTGCAGGACGCCGTTTCCGGACGGCTTCAACCGGATTGCGGCCCTTTTTCGCGGCTTTTCGGCAGATCTCATTTTACTCAAAGCGGCAAGAGACGCCCGCCGGATGCGGGAATCTGTCGCTCTGAGGCTTTCGTCTCAGAGCGCCGAATTCGTGGATCCCCGATGCATGGACGTATAAATGGGAAGGCGGCTTTCGGGGACGGGCGAGACATCTCGAACGGCGCACTTCGGGTGCGAGCCGGGCATATCGTCAGGCGGCTGGAAAAGCCTTTTCGATCAGCAGAAACCCAACAGTTTTCTTTGCGCATCCCATTCGAACGGAATCCCGTTCGTCCGAAGCAGCTTCCGGGCGTTCAGGTGCCCCGGATGCCGCCCCTCGACAATCGCCGCGGTGATGTCGGGCGCGAGCCAGCTCAAGTGCAACAGCCGGTACAGATGCCGCTTACTGAACCCGGATACCGTGGGCTCATCGTTCCCGCTCATCAGCATGCGCTGCGCCGCATAGGCATGCGCGATCAACTTCAGCAACGTCGGGTCCGCTTGGCCGACCGTGGTCGCAACCACTGGAATAATCGCCTTGTCGTGCCCGGGCTTACCGAGGCTATGCGGCACCTCGATTGTCGTCCGCGTCCCGGGCTCGGTCGCACCGACCTCGTCGATCGAGATCAATAGCGTGGTGCTCTCAACGACGATCTTGGCATGGATCGCTATCAGCGCCTCGCGTTTGTCGAGCGAGAGCGCCTCGGCAAGCACAGTCGCGAGCCTTTTGCGCTCCGCCTCCACCTCCCAGAGCCGTGATACGAAATGTCCCGCCGCGATCTGTTCCGACATTGGTGCGGCGAGATCTTGGGCAATCGCATCGCAGACGATACGTTCGATCTCGCCGGCTGCGACCGTGAGCCGACCCTTGCGAGATTCGCCGGGCACGATGACGCTCCTGTAATAGCGATAGCGCCGACCGGATTTCCCCGTGTGTGATGGCGATACTGGCCCGCCCTCCTCGTCGAACAGCATTCCGGCGAGCAGGCTCGGGTCCTTCCTCCCGGTGCCAAGCTTCTTCTTCCGCCGGTTCGCGGTGATGATAGCCTGCGCCCGATCCCAGAGTTCGACTGGCACGATCCCGTCGTGCTCGCCCTCGTAGATATTGTCCTTGTGCTTCAGCCTGCCCACGAGAATCGGGTTGTTGAGCATATGGCTGAGGGCGCCCTTGCCGAACGGGATGCCGCCGATCACCCGTCCCGTCCGAAACCTCCGTTCCTTCGTCCGGTATCCGTCATGCGCGAGTTCGTCAGCAAGGTCGGCGACCGACTGCAGCGCGCAATATCGCTCGAAGATATGCCGGACGATCTTCGCCTCGTCCTCTGCGACATGGAGCTTGCGGTCTGCGACCCGGTATCCGAGCGGCACGGTGCCGCCCATCCATATACCCTTCTTCTTCGACGCTGCGACCTTGTCGCGGATGCGCTCGGCGGTGACCTCGCGTTCGAACTGCGCGAACGACAGAAGGACGTTGAGCGTCAGTCTTCCCATCGAGTCTGTCGTGTTGAATGCCTGCGTCACGCTGACGAAGGTGACCTGGTGCTGATCGAACCGCTCGACGATCGTCGCGAAGTCGGCGAGGCTGCGGGTCAGGCGGTCGACCTTGTAGACGACGACCGTGTCGATCTTTGCGGCAGCGATATCGGCAAGCAACTGCTTCAGCGCCGGGCGGTCCATGTTGCCGCCCGACCAGCCACCATCGTCATAATGCTCGCCGATCGCCTCCCATCCTTCGTGAGTCTGGCTCAATATATAGGCGGCGCAGGCATCACGCTGGGCATCGAGGCTGTTGAACCCTTGTTCGAGTCCCTCCTCGGTGGACTTACGCGTATAGATAGCGCAGCGCCGCCGCTTCCGATCAAGCATGTGCTGCCATCCCGGGCTGTTCCGGCCGCCTCAGGCTTTCTAGGCGGCGCGAGCGAAGACCGAAAAAACGCGGCCCTGACCAATGTGCGCCGGTGATTGCCTCAGCAATCTGCGACAGGCTATCGAACTGGCGTCCGTCATATTCGAAGGCATCGTCACCGACGAGGACATGGTGAGCTCTACCGCCCCACTCGCGGACGAGCTGGGTGCCGGGCTTGAGCGACACCGCCGGTGCTGCCCCCTCCCCTTTCTCCAACCGGTCAATCGTGCGTTCAAGTTCGCGGCGGACCGAGGTCACAAGCCCGCCGTGGACACGCTGCTGGAGTTTCCAGGCGATGGCCCGGCGCATCAGGTCCGCGCCGATGTCGGGCGCCGGCTGGCGCCACACGTCGCGCCAGCGTTGGCGAAGAGCTGGCGGCGACATCGCCGCCAGCTCCACGATCTGTTGTTCGAGCTGGCTCATGGTCAGGAGGCCGATTCGCTCGCCGGAGCCTCAGGCACGGTCGTCGCCGAAGGCGTGGGAACCGCAGTATTCGTGATGCAGTAAGCGGCGGCGCCTTCGGTCCGGGCTTCGCGAACGATGACATACCCCTTCTTCCGCAGGCCCGTCATGAAGGCGCGGCAGCTGTGCGGCTGCCAGTTCATCGCGCTCGTAAGCTCGGGCATCGTTGCGCCCTTGGCGCGGGAGAGAAGTTTGACGACCTGCGACGATTTGCTGGTCTTGGTGGGATTGTTCGACATATCGGGCCTCTTGGTGACGCCGACACCATGCGGCGCTTCCACTGACCCGAGCCGCCGGTCGCTATGACTAGGCGGCGGCGGCCATCCGGCCGCGTGTTCGTTGCGACCACCAATGCTCGAACACATGCGAAAGTCCAGTCACAAAAGCCCTAACCAGTTGAAAAGATGCTGGTCGACTTCCCGCTGCGGGTATGGCTTCCGTGTCGTCGGAGGAACGTCGTGGACCAAGACAAGCGAGATCTCGTCAATCAGCTCTGCACGCAGACAGGGATGATCATGGAGGACTGCTCTACAGTCGCTCTCACGATAGTGGGCGCTAGCAACGAGGAAATCGGCGATCGGATAAGTCGACTGCAGAGTGATGCCGAGCGCCTCGGCATGCTAATCAAAGCCGCCCATTCTCTGGCCGTCTCGACTTAAATTCCATTTTTGGCCGAAGCACGAACCACTACGTGGATTGGCGCTAGCCTTGATGTACAGCGGCCAGGCGAGCGCCGTGCCTGATTGAACGTCCGCGGACAGAGGCGGACCCTTTCGACTCCTTAACCGAGGAGTCGAACGATGAACGAGCTTATTCAGATTGGCCCGATCAGCCCGCTGCGCCAGCGCCTGATCGACGATACGACCATCTGAGCCTGCACCAGCTCAAGAGCATGTCGGCGATCGAACATTGCCGCACCGCCGCGCTCGGCGGCCACATCGAAGCCTGCACCGACTGTGGGCACTGGCGGATCGCCTATAACAGCTGCCGCAACCGGCATTGCCCCAGGTGCCAAGGCGCCGCCGCACGGAACTGAGATCTGCCCCAAGAAGGTCGAGTACTCCGCACGCACTGCGAGAGGATTCTCGGGCTCGACCAGTCAGCCACTCTAGCCGAGAATATTAAAGAGCCGTGACCGAACCAATTCCTTGGCCTGTCCCATGACACGGTCGATCAGCGCTTTCACAGTCGGAACGTCATCAATCAGGCCGGCAACCATCCCACAACTCCATGCACCTGAATCAACCAAGCCATCGCCCATTACACGCGGATAGACACCGCCAACTTCCGCGCGGATATCGTCAATCGTCAACGCGGCAGCCTTTTCGCGTTCGATCGCTACCACTCGGTCGACCGCCTCGTTGCGCAATACCCGCTCCGTGTTGCGTAGCGCCCGCATGATGAGCCGGGTATCAAGTTCAGATGCAGCGACAATCGCATCCTTCACATTCTGGTGCACAGGAGCTTCCTGCGTCGCCAGAAAGCGTGTGCCCATGTTCATTCCGTCTGCGCCCAGCGCCAGTGCGGCAACCAGGCTGCGGCCGTCCGCCATGCCTCCAGAGGCGACGAATGGAATTTTCAGTTCGTCGGCTGCTCGCGGAAGCAAGATCATGTTTGGAACGTCGTCTTCGCCGGGATGGCCGCCGCATTCGAAGCCGTCGACGCTGACCGCATCGCAACCAATGCTCTCCGCTTTCAGCGCATGCCGAACGGAGGTGCACTTATGAATGACAGCGATTCCGGCGGCCTTTAGTGTCGGCATGTATTTCTCGGGACTTCTGCCGGCGGTCTCGATAATCCGGACACCGCCTTCGCGGATCGCGGCTATATATTCTTCATAAGGAGTATCGACGAACGACGGCAGGAAAGTGAGATTGACGCCAAACGGCTTGTCGGTCATCCCCCGGCAACGCGCGATTTCATTCGCAAGCTTCTCAGGTGTACGCTGGGTCAGCCCAGTGATAATGCCCAGACCACCCGCGTTCGATACGGCGCTTGCCAATTCCGCCAATCCAACATGATGCATGCCGCCTTGAATGATCGGATACTCGATGGCGAACAGTTCTGTAATGCGTGTCTTCACTTCATTTTCTCCGTTGCAGGTTTCGGCAGCGTGCTCCCAGAAACCGTGCCGATTACAAGAATGCACAGGCAGCTCACCGCGCCAGCCGCCACCAGATATGAAGACCCCGCCGCCGGATCGGCGGTCAGCGCCGCGATAGCACAGATGATCATCGGCGACGTGCCGCCAAAGATTGCGGCCGACATCGCGTAGGTCAGCTGTACACGCGGAGATCGATCCGGCAGCCGCTCGGCCAGAAACGCCTGGATCGCGCCGCCGAGCACCCCCATTAGCACGATGCCCGCGATAATCACCGTCAAGGGCGGCCTGCCGGCAGCCAAGGCCGAGAACACCGGATAAGCCGCCAGCGCCACCGCCACGGCCCCAAAGCCAAGCAGTCGCGATGCTCCCCATCTGTCAACCAGAAGACCAAATAATGGGAAGGTCAGCGGGCCAATGCCGAACAGCAACGCAAGCCTGAGATTGTCGGCAAGACTCCAGTCCGCGCCGAGCGGTACCAACCAAGGCACACCGACCTGAAAGGCGCCAGTTGTGGCGTTGTAGACCAGTACGCCGCCCAGCGTGAGCAACACGGGTCGCCAGTGCGCGATCTCCGCAGCTGGCGCCACCGGAACTGCCGGTCGACGCACCGCGACCTCCGTCAGGACAAGCGACTGATCGACACCGAATCGCAGCAGGCCAATCAGAATGGCGAGCGGGAACGCAACGAAAAAACCTAACCGCCAGCTGCCATCATAGACAGCGGCCTCGCCGTACTCGGTAACGAGGAAAAGCGCGACACCAGCACTGAGCGTGTAGCCACTCAGGTTTAACACCATCGGCCAGCAAGCCAGCAGTCCGCGCTGACCATTCGGTGCCATCGCCGCCATTCGCCCGACCGGACCGGTCATTTCGGCCCCGGCGGCGATGCCTTGCGTAAGTCGAAGCGCCACGAGCATTACGATGCCCGCATATCCACCCGAGGTAAAGTCGGGCAGCAGCCCAATGAGGACTGATGACACGCTCATTAAGAGGATGGCGGCCGCTTGCGCGAACTTGCCTCCATGTTGCGCCGCGAATTTCTGGCTGAGCGCCCCCCCAATGGGCCGGGTAAAGAACCCTAAGGCGAAAATGGCGAGTATAACCAATGTAGCGATCGTGTCGTCGAACGTCGGCAGCAGCGCTCGGCCGACAAATCCCGCCACGAGGCCAAGGAAGCCGAATTGGTACCAGGTCGCTAGACTCGCCAGACCGTCGGCTACGAGCGCCCCTGCTGATGTGCGCTTATCGACGACAGTGACAATGATCGGGCCGTCGGCAGCATGGGCCATGCTCATTCCCCTCGCAAATAGATTCTGTTTTAGGTAGGGCACGATGTCAGCGAGCATCGAATCTGTCAACATAGATGTTGACAGATTCGATGCTCGCTGACCGGAGGAAGAGCAGAGGATAAAGAGGTTGGTGGAAAGTGGTCATAGCCGGATGGCGACCCGTAGGACGGTAGCGCGGCGAGAAAAAGGCTCGGACTATCTTGCCAAGCGCGAGCAAATTCTCGTCGCAGGTGCCAAGCTTTTTCGCGAAAAAGGATATGCCGCGACGCGGTTGAACGATGTCGCCGAACATATCGGCATAGATCGAGCCACATTATATTATTATTTCAGCAGCAAGGAGGATCTGTTCCATGAGGTCATCCGTGACGTCATCGACACAAACCTGAATGCGTGCGAAGCAATCCTTGCCCTTCGGCTTCCACCGGGAGACAAACTGGCACAGCTGGTTTTGGTAATCCTGGAATCCTATGAGCGGCACTACCCTCACGTGTATGTGTATATCCAAGAGGACATGAGTCGCATTTCGCAGAAGGATGAGCCTTGGGCAGTCGATGTAGCGGTTAAAACTGCGCGGATCGAGCAGATCTTCCTCGCTGTAATCAAGGAAGGGATGATCGATGGCTCGTTCCATAGCGACCTTTCGGCCACACTTTGCGTCAACGCGGTGTTCGGCATGATCTCTTGGACCCATCGTTGGCATACCCCCGGCAAGCGCTTCACCGCAGAACAACTCGCAGATACTTTCACCCGTATCTTTCTCGACGGTGTCAGCACTCTGCGGTGATATTTATAGTCAACGCACTAGTTGACTGAAAAACTCCGACGCCATATGCTGTATCGGCAAATGGTGTTGGGAGCAGTGATCTGTGATCGGATATGCAATCGAGCGTAGCGATGGAGTCGCGACCTTCTGGATCGATCGTCCGGAGAAAAAGAATTCACTCACGCTGGAGATACTTGACGGTCTCGACGGCCTCATAGCCTCTGTTCAGACGGACGATTCCTGCAACATCATCGTAGTGCGTGGGCGTGGCGGCATTTTTTCCTCGGGTTTCGACCTCTCCACGCTTTCCGGCGGCCCCCAGCATACATCGGTCGCCGCAACGCGCGCGGCGGAGGTGTTCGACCGGCTTGCCCATGCTCCTATCCCATCGATCGCAGTAATTGAGGGCATGGCAACGGGGGCCGGGTTCGAGCTCATGCTTGCGACCGACTTCGCAATCGCCGAAACCACCGCCCGGATCGGCGAGTTCAGCATTCGGCTAGCCATGTTCGGTGGTGCGGGGCCGACATATCGGCTACCCAGCCTGATCGGCATTCGTCGCACCAAGGATCTCATCCTGGGCGGCAAGCTGATCTCGGCCGGCACTGCATATGAGTGGGGCCTGGTGAATGAAATGGCGGACGCCGAAGCGCTGGATGACACTGTGGCTGGCTTTACGGGCCAACTGCTCGACAAGAGCGCATATCAACTCGGGCTGACCAAATCGATGATTGCCGCAGGGTATGACGCCGCCAGCCAACCACTGAAGCTTCTCGAACGCTTCGCCTTCGACCTCAGCTGTTCCAGCAGGGACGCGCAAGAGGGAATCGCTTCGTTTCTCGAGAAACGCAAGCCGGAATGGCGAGGCCGCTGACGGAATTTTCCAACAGATTTTAATATAGGGGACTAGGCAAAGTGACAGGAAGACTAGACGGCAAGGTTGCGCTGATCACTGGGGGATCACGTGGCATCGGGCTGGAGATCGCCAAGACGTTTCGCGCGGAGGGCGCTCATCTGGCGCTCGTCGCGCGGAAACTAGAAGGGCTGACGGCGGCGCGCGAGGAACTGTTGCAATGCCCCGGTGACGGCGAGGTGGTCATCCATGCCGCGAATGCGGGTGAGCCGGATCAAGCGACCAGCGTCGTGGCAAACGTTGTTGAGCGGCTTGGCCCGATCGACATTCTGGTCAACAACGCCGGCACGAACCCGTATTTCGGTCCGCTGATCAATATCGACCTGGCACGCGCGGAAAAGACTCACCGAGTAAACCAGTTTGGCATGCTTGCTTGGCTGCGCGCGGCCTCTGATGCCGGCATGGGCGAGCGGGGCGGCGTGGTGCTCAACATCGCTTCAGTCGGCGGCCTGACTACCGAGCCGGGTATCGGCTATTACAATGGCACGAAGGCGGCAATGATTCACATGACACGCCAGCTCGGTTTCGAGCTAGGACCCAAGATCAGGATCAACACGATCGCGCCCGGCGTCATCAAGACCGAGATGGCGCGAGCGGTGTGGGAAGTACGCGAGCAGACCCTTGCCGCCGAGTTGCCCATGCGTCGCATGGGACTGACGACGGACATCGCTCCGGCTGCGTTGTTCTTCTGCAGCGATGATTCGTCCTGGATTACGGGCCAATCGCTCGTCATTGATGGCGGCGGCATTTGCGCACCCAACGTATTTGAGGCCTAGGGTCCGGACTCACTACAGCCACCAGATGACGGCGGCGGCGAGGCTGATGGCGGCCATGAAGTTTTTGAGGTTTCGGTCGAAGCGTGTGGCGATGCGGCGCCAGTCCTTGAAGCGGCAGAACATGCGCTCGATGACATTGCGCTGTTTGTAGATTGCGCGGTCATAATCGTACTGGATCTTGCGGTTCTTGCGCGGTGGGATGACAGCTTGGGTGCCGCGCTCATCGAGCCATTCGCGCAGGGCCTGGCTATCATAGCCTTTGTCGGCGACGAGTTCGGCTGAGGGCGGCATGGCCTCGATGCAAAGTCGCGCGACCTTGCAATCATGGACGTTTCCGGGCGTCAGGAGCAGGACGCAAGGGCGGCCTTTCTCATCGCAGACCGCGTGGAGCTTGGTGTTGCGTCCACCTTTCGTGCGGCCGATACCATGAGCCAAGGCCCCCCTTTTCCACCACCGGCGCAGCGGTGGACCTTGATGCAACTGCTGTCGATGAACAGTCGATCCGGGGTGTCGCCGGCTCCCGCAAGCGCACTGAAAATGCCTTCCCAGATGCCGCGCTCGGACCAGCGGACGAACCGATTGTAGAGCGTCTTCTTCGGACCATAGACGTCCGCACAGTCTGCCCAGCGCCCGCCGCAGCGAAGCGCGTGGACGATCCCGCTCAACACACGGCGATCATCGACACGGGGCTTGCCGCGAACATCCGTCGGCAAAAGCGGCTCGATCCGAGCCCACTAAGCATCGGAAAACCAAGAGAAATCAGACATCCCAACGCCTCCTCGCCGAGACACTGAATCACAATCTGATCGCCGGAGGAACCCAGTTATTGGGTCCGGACCCTAGTACCACTTCTAACTGGAAAGACGGGGCCGAACCTCGTGTGGAGCACATGTCGGCGGTCCAACGTCCGCGTGTTCCAATTGGGCCGCCAAGAGGCGCCATCCCTTTCTTCTCTTCCACGAAGAGTTCCAGGCTCTCTTAATGTCGATATAGCTGGAGGGCCGCGACCCGCACGATTCCTCGGTCGAACCTGTCACAGCCGTGCAGAGGTCGCACGATTGTGGCTGTTCGCTGTCAATCTGCGCGCAAAAGGGACCCCCGATCGGCGTCGAAGAGGGACCCCCTTATCGGATATGATGCTGGTTTGTTGAGGATGGCCTTGCGCTGCGTGCGGCGGAGGGCGGGCGTAGCCCGACCGGAGGCGCGCGCAGCGCAAGATAGATTTTTGAAGACGCCGAAGGTGGCGGTCAGCTGCGGTTTTTGAAGCGCCAGCTGTCGTTGCCCGTCTCGATGATATCGCAGTGGTGGGTGACGCGGTCGAGCAGCGCCGTAGTCATCTTGGGATCACCGAAGACGGTATGCGCCACCTTCACCCGCATCGGCTTGCCGGCGATCTCCACATCCTCGTGGCTCCAGTCGAACTGGTAGGCCTCACCCGGCTGGAAGGTCATCGGGA
>NZ_MEFH01000066.1:0-47211 GCF_001725095.1 Sphingopyxis sp. SCN 67-31
CATCGCAACCCGATACGACAAGCTCGCCAGAAACTACGCTGGCTTCCTCAATCTCGTCGCAGCCATCAAATGTGCCGCGTGAATGTAAACGTCGCCTAGACTCTGATGACTTTGGATTGTCCCCCTTCGTCATTGCGACCCCGGACCTGATCCGGGGGAAGCAATCCAGAGCGGTTACCGCACACTCTGGATTGCCGCGCGGCTTCGCCGCTCGCAATGACGATCCCATTCGATGGCATCAGTCTAAAGCAGCAGGTCGAGCAGGTCGTCGAGCGAGGCGGTGGCGAAGCCGATGGCGCTGTCCGAAATCCCGTAGGGGATGAACAGTTCGTCGCCGACGCGCATCGCGCCGCAGGTGTAGACGACATTCGGGACATAGCCCTCGCGGTCGCTTTCCGCCGCGGTCAGGATCGGACAGGCGGTGCGGCCGATCACCCGCGACGGATCGTCGCGGTCGAGCAGCGCGGCGCCCAGGCTGTATTTGCGCATCGCGCCGACGCCGTGGGTCAGCAGAAGCCACCCCTCGTCGCACTCGATCGGACTGCCGCAATTGCCCATCTGGACGAATTCCCACGGGAATTCGGGGCTGAGCAGCAGTTCGCCCTCGTCGTCCCAGTGCGTCAGGCTGTCGGACGACAGCAGGGTGACATTCTTGCCGTCCTGCCGCCCGACCATCAGGTAGCGGCCGCCGATCTTGCGCGGGAAGAGCGCCATGCCCTTGTTGCGCGCGGCGCGGCCGGTGAAGGGTTCGAGGCAGAAGCTCGCGAAATCGGTCGTGCGCAGCATTTCCGACCGGATCGCCCGACCCGAATAGGCGGTGTAGGTGCCGATATATTCGCGTCGGCCGTCGTCGTGGGTGAAGGAAACGAGGCGCAGATCCTCCAGCCC
Source organism: Sphingopyxis sp. SCN 67-31 (assembly GCF_001725095.1). NCBI lineage: Bacteria > Pseudomonadati > Pseudomonadota > Alphaproteobacteria > Sphingomonadales > Sphingopyxidaceae > Sphingopyxis > Sphingopyxis sp. SCN 67-31. The sequence goes on from NZ_MEFH01000066.1 coordinate 889, forward strand.
GTTGCGCTGCGCCTCGGTCACGGGAAACAGCACGCTGTTCGATATGGCGCTGTCGGGCTGGCGGTGCACGGTCACCGCCCCGTCCGCCTCCATCCGGTGGCGGTCGTCGACCACCGCGGCCATCGCCGGCCCCGATTGCGGCCACAGCCGGAAATCGCCGCCCGGCCCGATCATGCCCTCGCGAAAGGCGATCGAGCTGATATGCCCCTCGCCCACCGCGCGCAGCGACATCAGGAAGCGCTGCTGGCCGCCGCTCAGCCCGCTCTGGTCGGGATGGGGCACGACGCTGGGGTTCATCAGCGCCGCGGCGGCATAGCTGTATTCGTGGCAGAAATAGGCGCCGATCAGCCGCTGCTTGACCGGCGACACCGACGCCCGGGCCAGCCGCACGTCCTCCGCGATCTCGGCAAAACGCTGGTCGAAGATGCGCCCGATCTGCCAGTGGCGTTCCGAAAAATCCTGCCAGACGATATCCAGCTCGGCCTCCGCCTGATCGTCGTCGAGCGTCAATATGTCGCTGACGAGCTGCGCGGCGCGCGAGGGTTCGGACACGCTTGCCTGCCAGGCGAGGTGAAAGGGCCGAAGCACGACCCGCGAAGGGTCCGCGTTCAGCTTTTCATCGAGGATATGTAACGGCGATTGATCAGGTCTGCATATCAGCATGCGTGAAGCCGGCGTCCTTCCTGGCACCCCCCGGCCAGACTAGGGCGTCCATCGCATGATAGGCAAGGTGAAAAGCCAGCGTCGATTCGGCCCCGGCATTCGTGTTGACGCCGCGCGGGGTCAGTCCGTCGCAGCAGCGGCCGGTCTCGATGCTCGCCAGCGCTTCGCCGCGGTCGTTGGCGCCGAAGAACCAGCGCCACGCGGCGTCGGCATGGCGGCGCCAGCGCGTGTCGCGGCTGATCGCCAGCGCCGCGCCGCAGGCTTCGATCGACGCCCAGGCTTCGAGCGGCTGCTGGTCGAAGGGCAGCGCCTGGTAGAGGCGGCCGAAGCCGTCGGAGCCGACCGGGCGGAAATGGCCGGCGGTCGCCGTCTGCCGGTCGCAGAGCCACGCCAGCGTGGCCAGCCCCGCCTGCTGCCACGCCGCGACGCCGAGCGTGCGCCCGGCGCGCAGCAGCGCCTCGCACAGGCGGGCGTTGTCATAGGTCAGCGTCGGCTCGAACCAGTTCCATCCCTCGGTGCCCCAGCGGGACCGCAATTGCTCGAGGAAGGCGGCGCCGCACCCCAGTATCTCCCCCGCCAGCGCATCGGAGGGGAAGCGCGCGAGCAGTTCGTCGGCGCCGAGCATCGCGAAGGCGACCGCGCGCGGGCTTTCGACGCTGGCCGCGCTCTGCGCGGCGCGGTCGAACCATTCGCGCGCCCAGCGCGCAAGGTCGTTCGAGGGCGAATGCGCGGCGCAATGGCCGAGCGCCCAGATCGCGCGGCCGTTGCTGTCCGCCGACCCGCGATCCTCCAGCCAGCGCCGGTCGTATCCCATGAAGTTGCGGAAGGCCCGCAGCTCCGGGTTCCAGCCATGCTGGATGAAGGAGGCGAAGCGGAAGGCCCGCTCCTCATAGGCCTGCACCGTGTCGAAGCGCACGCGGTCGGCGAGCATCAGCGCGCGCGCATTGTCGTCGATGCAATAGCCGTGGTCGCGGTCGGCGACCGGGCCGTGGCCGTGCTGGAGGATGCCGACGTCGTCGCACATCGACCACACGCCCGACAGCGACGGGGCCGTCCGCGGCGTCGAAAGCAGGCGCGGCGGCATGGCGATCACCTGGTCGAGCAGCGCGGCGCTCTGGCGGACGATCTGCGGCCAGGCGGTGCGCCGGCCGCGCTCATAGGCCCGCATCTGGAGCGCGTGCCGCTCTTCGGGCGAGGCGAGCAGCGCGAGGACGGCATCGGCGATCGCGGTGCTGTCGCCCTGCGCGACGAGCACGCCGACGTCGTTCGCCAGCAGTTCGCGCGCGTGGATGAAGGGCGTCGACACCACCGCGCGGCCCAGCGCCACCGCATAGGAAAGCGTCCCCGACGTGACCTGCGCAAGGTTGGGATAGGGGGCGAGATAGATGTCGCACAGCTCGATCTGGTCGAGCAGGTCCTCGGCATCGAGGAAGCGATTGTCCCAGGCGATATGGTCGCCGACGCCCAGCGTCGCGGCAAGATGTTCGAGGCTTTCGCGATAGGCCTCACCCTCGGCGGCGATCAGGTTGGGATGGGTCGCGCCGACGATGCGATAGAGGATGTCGGGGTGCCGTTCGGCGATGGCCGGCAGCGCGCGGATCGCGGTTTCGAGCCCCTTGCCCGGCCCAAGCAGCCCGAAGGTCGAAAGGATCGGGCGATCGCCGATGCCGAGCCGGTCGCGCAGCGGCGACCGCGCGGAGAAGGGGCGCACCGGCGTGCCATGTTCGATCAGCGCGACCTTGCCGGGCGGCGCGCCATAGACGTCGATCAGCGTCTGGCGACCGTGCTCGCTCATCACCATCAGCCGCGAGCCCCTTGCGACGAGCGCGTCCATCACCCGGCGCTGATCGGCATCGGGCGCGGCAAGCACCGTATGCAGCGTGACGACGAGGGGCGCCGCGAGCCGCTCGACCAGTTCGAGCACCATCGCGCCGGCCCGGCCGCCGAAGATGCCGAATTCATGCTGCAGCCAGACGGCGTCGGCGCCGCTGCGGTTGATGGCGGCGGCGGCGGCGGCATAGGATTCGGGATCGTCGGCGTCGATCGCCGCCACGACGTCGGCATCGTCCGGCTGTTCGGGATCGGCGCGCATCGCATAGACGTCGATGCCGATTTCGGGATGCTCGCGCCGCAGATGATCGTGAACGTCGGCGGTATAGGTCGCGATCCCGCAACGCCGCGGCCGGAAACAGCCGATCAGCGCGATGCGGCGGGTGCGGGGATGCGTCCACGAGGCAGGCGTTTCGGCGATGGCGTGATCGTCGTCGAGCAAGCGAGCGAAGAAGCTGTCCTCGGCATCATATTTCATGGCAGGCCTTCCGTCCGTTCCCCCGATTGAAACCGTCTCCCCCCGCAAGCAACAAAGAGCCGCCGTCCTTCCGCATTCGTCGGACGGCGGTCCCGTCATGGCAACGCCCGGCCGGTCGACAGGTTGCGCGCCGCCAGCCGCGGACGCGTCCGGTTTCCTGATCCAGGTTATGAAAGCGGCGGCGCGGGCCGCCGGATCAGCGCCGGGCGCCCGGGGGCGGGCGCACCGCCATCGGCACATAGGCGAGGACGAACAGCAGGAAGGCCGCGCTCCACAACCCGCCCGCGATGCGGATCGCGAGCATGTAATCGATCGGCAGCAACGGCGCCGCCACGCGCAGCAGCGCCCCCAGATGAACGAGAATATAGATGCCGACGGTGAGCCGGTCGGCCTCCAGCGGCCGGCCGGTGTGGCCGCGCGTCGCGCGCGTCATCACCGCCAGCGTCATCGCCGCCATCGCGCCGGCGCCGAGCGCGTGGATCGCGCTGGATACCGGGATGAACGGGTGGATGATCGCGCAGCCGAGCAGCACCAGCCCGAGCGGCAGCCAAGCGTAGGACAGGTGAAGGACGAAGACCAGCGCGTCGTCCCGCGCCTTCAGGCCGGCCCAGCGGGAGAGCCGGGCGGCCTGAAGGGCTCCTGCGACCAGCAGAAGGGCTGCGGAAACGATGCTGTCGGGTCGGGTGCTCCACAGCGCGAGCGCAAGCGCCGTTGCCCCGATCACCGCCGTGTCGAAGCGGTTGGCCATTGTCGGCAGCCGATCGGTCCGGCCCTGCCGCATCAGCCAGTTGCGGGTGAAGGCCGGGGTGATCCGGCCGCCGATGATCGAGATCAGCAGCAGGATCAGCGCGAAGCCGGTCCGCATCCCCAGCGCCGGATCGGCGAGCATCCCCATCGCCCCGGCATGATCGAGCGCGGAAGCGGCGGCGAACAGGAGCAGGATGAGCAGGATCGGCTTGTTGCGGTTGCCCGACGCGACGATTTCCCGCGTCGCATAGGCGAGCAGAACGGCCAGGAAGCCGACGTCGAGCGCGACGCCGACCAGTGGCGGCACCGTCGCGGAAAAGAGGATCGCGAGCCGCGCCGCGAGCCACAGGCCGACGACCGCGGCGACGCGCCATCCGGTCACCGTCGGCCGCCCGGTCCAGTTGGGGATGGCGGCGCTGAGGAAACCGGCGATGATCGCGCTCAGATAGCCGAACAGCATTTCATGCTGATGCCAGGCGAGCGGTTCCATCGCGGTGGGCAAGACCCAGCGGCCGCCCAGCGCGCCGACCCACAGGGTGACGACGATGACCGCCCACAGCGCGCCCGCCCCGAAGAACAGGCGGTAGGCGCCACGCAGCCAGAGCGGCGAGCCTGCGCCGCTCCGCGCCCCGCCAGTGGCCGCCGCGATCGTCATGCCCGCGCGCCCCGGCGCGCCAGGCCGAGGATCACGACCTGCCACGCGACGGCGATCGCGCCGACGATGAACACCACGTCGCCGAAGGTGCGGATCCAGCGCAGCGTTTCGAGGAAGCCCTGCTGCAGGAATTCATCGCTGCGCGCGTACCACATGCCGGTGGTCACGCTCGCCTCGAACTGGAACAGGCCGACCGGCAGCAGGCTGGTGAAGATCATCAGCACCAGCCCTGCGTTGAGCCCCCAGAAACCGACGCGCATCAGCCGCTCGTTGAACGCGATCTCCGGCCGGATGTAGCGCAGCACCAGCAGCGTGAAGCCGAGGGCGAGGAAGCCGTAGACCCCGAACAGCGCCGCATGGGCGTGAACCGCGGTGGTGTTGAGCCCCTGGAGATAGAAGAGCGCGACCGGCGTGTTGATCATGAAGCCGAACACCCCGGCGCCGAGCATGTTCCAGAAGGCGACCGCGACGAAGCACATCAGCGGCCAGCGCAGCGCGCGCATCCACGGCGCGCGGTCGCGCAGGCTCCAATGTTCCCACGCCTCGTAACCGAGCACGATCAGCGGCACGACCTCGAGCGCGCTGAACGCCGCGCCGACCGCCATGACGGGAGTCGTCGTTCCCGAGAAATAGAGGTGGTGGAAGGTGCCCGGCACGCCGCCGACCATGAACAGCGAGGCGGAGGCGAGGCTGGCGGCGGTCGCGATCCGTTTCGACACCAGTCCCATCGACGCGAAGATGAAAGCGATGGCGGCGGTGGCGAACACTTCGAAAATGCCCTCCACCCACAGGTGAACGACCCACCAGCGCCAATATTCCATGATCGTGATGTGGGTGCGCTCGCCATAGAAGAGGCCGGTCCCATAGAAGAGGCCGATCGCGATCGTCGAAACGGTGAGCAGCGCGAGCAGGCTCTTGTCGCCTTCGTGGCGGCGCAGCGCCGGCAGCATGCAGCGCAGCATCAGCACCAGCCAGAAGAGCAGGCCCGCGAACAGCGCGAGTTGCCAGACGCGGCCGAGGTCGAGGAATTCATAGCCCTGATGCCCGAGCCAGAAACCGAGCCCGTCGGGCATCGTCTGGGCGATCGACAGGTAATTGCCGACGAACGACCCGACGACGACGAGGATCAGCGCCCAGAACAGCAGGTCGACCCCCAGCTTCTGATATTTGGGATCGCTGCCGTGGATGACCGGCGCGAGGAACAGCCCGGCGGCGAGGAAGGCCGTCGCGATCCACAGCACCGCGCTTTGCACGTGCCAGGTCCGGGTCAGCGCATAGGGGAACCACTGCGACACATCCACGCCGTAGAAGCTCTGCCCCTCGATCGTGTAGTGCGCGGTGAAGCCGCCGATGAACACCTGGAAGATGAACAGCGCCAGCACCACGAATAGATATTTGCCGAGCGCGCGCTGCGACGGGGTAAGCGCCGCGAGCGTCAGCGGGTCTTTGTCCGCGGCGACGAGCGGCGTGTCGTCGTGGCGGCGCAGGAAGGCCCAGCCCCAGATCAGCGCGCCCACGCCCGCGATCAGGATCACGACGCAGGCGAGCGACCAGAGGATATTCTCCGGCGTCGGCTGGTTGCCGATCAGCGGTTCGGGCGGCCAGTTGTTGGTATAGGTGGCGACCGTCCCCGGCCGCTCGGTCGATGCGGCCCAGGCGGTCCAGAAGAAGAAGTCGGTCAGCGCCGCACGCTTCGCCGCGTCGGGCAGCGTCGCTTCCTTCATCGCGTAATTGTCGCGCATCTCGCGCAGCGCCGGGTCGTTTCCGTACAGCCGGTCATAATGGTCGGCGGTCTGGTCGATCGCGCGGGCGCGCAGGTCCGACACGGTGACGACGCCCGTCGCCGGATCGAGCGTGTTGCGGCGATATTCCTCCTTCAGCCAATGGGTCAGCGCCGCCTTCTGCGCGATGTCGAGCGCGTCGAACGCCTTGCCATAGCTTTCCTGCGCCGCGAGGCTCAGCCACGCGGTCAGTTCGCGGTGCAACCAGTCGGCCGACCAGTCGGGCGCCTGATAGGCGCCATGCCCCCAGATCGAGCCGAGCTGCATTCCGCCGGTGCTCTGCCACGCGGCCTGCCCCGCCATGATGTCGTCGCGGGTCATCAGCACCTCGCCCGAGGCGGTCGTCACCCGTTCGGGAATCGGCGGTGCCTTGCGATAGACCTCTACCCCGGAAATCCCCAGGATCGCGAACGTCACCGTCAGGACCGCGATCAACGTCCACCAAAGCTTGCGATATTCGCCCACGAGAGCCCCCGTCTATATGAAAAGCATGTGCGTCAGGCGGCCCCGTCGGGCGCCTGACGTTTGTCGGATTCGTCGAACAGGATCGTCAGCAGCAGCGAGCTGTCCGCCACCGCCTCGACCGCGTGCCGCGCGCCGGGTTCGAGGAACAGCCAGTCGCCGGTACGCAGTTCGGCCGGCGAGCCGCCCTCGAAGCGCACATGCCCCGCGATGCAGTAAAGCGTCATCGACCCGGCGACCTGATGCGGGGCGATCGACTCGCCGGCCCGCACGACCAGATGGACCGCCTCGAACGACGCATTCCTGGCGAGCGCCGCGGTCCGTGTCGCCGGATCGTCGAGCGTGCCCAGGCGCGCCACTTCGCCCGATCGGCAATGATGGAGCGCCATGTCAGGCCTCCCCCGCGGACGGCGAATCGCCGCGCCGCGCAAGGCAGAGGCCGCGTCCGACGCCCCGCAGCGCCGCGACGCACCAGCGCCGCACCGCTCCTGCCCCGCGCGCGCCTTCGCGTGCGCCGCGCCGGGCATCGAGCGGCCCGGGGCCGGTTACTTCACCACATTCGGGACAGAGCATCGCCCATCCTCCATCCGCGCGACCCGGACCGCCGGACGCGCATTCGACTATGAGAGACGATAGCAGAGTTCGGGGCAATGGGTTTGCGCTGGATCAAACTGTCCGGCGGTTTGCGGGATCGAGCCGGAACGGGCGCCGGAGCGCGGCGTCGTCTGGACGGGACGCCTTAATCCTCGTCGCCCTCGGCCAAGCGGCGGATCGCTTCGAGGTCGTGGATGGTCAGGCGCTGGCCGCGGCTTTCCAGAAGCCCCGCCTTTTCCCAGGCCGCGACGGTCCGGCTGGCGGTATGCAGCGTGGTCCCCGCGAATTCGGCAAGGTCCTTGCGGCGCAGCGGTATCTCGATCGTCGTGCCGCGCGACCCGTCGCGCCCCGACTGGGCGGCGAGCCGCAGGACGGCCTGGGCGATGCGCTGTTCTGCGCGCCAGGTGGTCAGTTCGCGGACGCGTTCCTGAAGCTGCGCCATGCGTTCGCCGAGCGCCCGGATCAGGTTGATCGCGATCGCCGGATAGCGGGTCATCAGATCGAGGAGTTGCGGTTCGGACCATGTCAGCACCGTCGATGGCTCGACGGCGACGGCATCGGCGGGGAAGCGGTGATCGGTGAACAGCGGCACCGTGCCGAACATCTCGCCGGGCGCGATGAAGCGGACGATCGCCTGTCCGCCGTCGGCGCCGCCCTGCACGATGCGGACGCTGCCCGACGCCAGCGCATAGGCGCGCGACACCGGGTCGCCCTGCCGGAAGATGACCGCGTCCTTCTCCACCCGCGCCGTGCGCATCGCGGCGCGGACCGGCTCGAGCGCCTCGGCCGGCAGCGAGGCGAACAGCTCGAGCGCGCCGATCCGGTCGAGCGACACTGCGGGCTCCATGTCCATCCCCTGCCTTACTCTCTCACGCATCACGTCACCGCAGCGGCCGGCCCGATGCGCCCGCGATTTGCGCTGGCACAAAGCCGACGCCGCCGACACCGCTTATATGCAATCCATTCGCAACAGCAATCATATGCTCTGCGCCGACGCATGGCGCCGGCCGATCGTTCGACACCGGAAAGGATCCGCCAATGCTCCGCCGCCTTCCGCTTCTCGCCGCCGCCGCGTCGCTCGCGATACCGGGGTCCGCGTCGGCGCAATCGACGCGACTCGATCTCGACCGATTGACCTATGCCGTCGTTCACGGCGCCGCGCAGCAGGCGGTGCTCGCGACCGACGCCGACGGCCGGCCGCTCAGCTTCCTGCTGCGGATCGACAAGGGGAAGATGCTGCCGCCGCACGGCGCGACCGGACCGGTGCGCCTGCTGACGGTGCTGTCGGGCACGCTGTCCTGGGGCGACGGAGCCAGTCTCGACAAGGCAACCGAGCGCCGCTTCGGCCCGGGCAGCGTGATCGTCATCCCCGCGGAGGGCGGCGAGCATTGGGCCGCGGCCCGCGACGGCGACGTGCTGCTTCAGGTCGTGCTGGTGCGGGACGGGGCGCTGTCGCCCGCGGCGGCGGCGCAGGTGGCGCGATGACCGGCATCGACGATCTCGCGCTCGCCCGCGCGCTCCATGTCCTGGGCGTCGTCGTCTGGATCGGCGGCGTGTCGATGGCGACCACCGTCGCGCTGCCCGCGGTGCGGCGCGGCACGTTCGGCGAAGACCGCGTCGCGGCGTTCCACGCCTTCGAGGGCCGCTTCGTATGGCAGGCGCGCGCGGCGGTGCTGCTGGTCGGGCTCACCGGCTTCTACATGATCGAACGCCTCGACCTGTGGGACCGCTTCGCCGAAGCCCGCTTCTGGTGGATGCACGCGATGGTGATCGTCTGGTCGCTGTTCGCGCTGCTGCTGTTCGTCGGCGAGCCGTTCGTGCTGCACCGCTATTTCCCGGCATGGGCACGGCGCGACCCGCAGCGCGCCTTCACCGCGCTGCACCGCGTGCACGTGGTGCTGCTGGTGCTCGCGATGGCGACGATCCTGGGGGCCGTGGCGGGAAGCCACGGATGGCTTCCCTTCTGATCCGGCGTCAGGCGGCGACGGCGGCCTGCGGGGCGGCCCGGCGGACGCCTTCGTCGACATGGTCCGCGAACTGCGCGAAATTGTCGATGAACTGCTGCACCAGCAACTGCGCCGTGCGGTCATAGGCGGCCTTGTCGACCCAGGCTTCGCGCGGGTCGAGGATCGCGCTGTCGACGCCCGCCACCGCGACCGGATATTCGAAACCGAAGTTCGGGTCCCGGCGGAATTCGGCGTCGTTCAGGCTGCCGTCGAGCGCGGCGTTGAGCAGCGCGCGCGTCGCCTTGATCGGCATGCGCTTGATGCCGTCCATCGTCGCCATGCCGCCGGTCCAGCCGGTGTTGACGAGCCAGCATCTGACGCCGCCCTTCGCGATGCGGTCCTTGAGTAGATTGCCGTAGACGCTCGGGTGGCGCGGCATGAAGGGGGCGCCGAAGCAGGTCGAGAAGGTTGCCTCGGGCTCGGTCACGCCGATCTCCGTGCCGGCGACCTTGGCGGTGTAACCCGACAGGAAATGATACATCGCCTGGTCGGGGGTCAGCCGCGCGATCGGCGGCAGCACGCCGAAGGCATCGGCGGTGAGGAAGATCACCGTCTTCGGCACCGGCCCCATGTTCGCGTCCGACGCGTTCGGGATGAAGTCGATCGGATAGGCGCCGCGGGTGTTTTCCGCGAGGCTGTTGTCGTCAAGGTCGAGCGCGCGCGTTTCGGGGTCGATCACGACATTTTCGAGCACGGTGCCGAAGCGCCGCGTCGTCGCATAGATTTCGGGTTCGGCCTCTTCGGACAGGCGGATCATCTTGGCATAGCAGCCGCCCTCGAAATTGAAGACCGCGGTGTCGGACCAGCCATGCTCGTCATCGCCGATCAGCGTGCGCGACGCATCGGCCGACAGCGTCGTCTTGCCGGTACCCGACAGGCCGAAGAAGACCGCGGTGTCGCCGTCGGGGCCGATGTTCGCCGAACAATGCATCGGCATCACGCCCTGCGCGGGGAGCAGATAGTTGAGGATGCCGAACACCGACTTCTTCATCTCGCCGGCGTAGGCGGTGCCGCCGATCAGCACGAGCTTCTCCGCGAAATTGACCGCGACCACCGTCTCGCTCCGCGTCCCGTGCTTCGCCGGGTCGGCGCGGAAGCTGGGCAGGTCGATGACGGTATAGTCGGTCTGGAACGCCGCCAGCTCGTCGGCGGTCGGGCGGCAAAGCAGGGTGCGGATGAACTGGCTGTGCCACGCATATTCGGTGAGCACCTGCACGCCGACGCGATATTCGGGCTGCGAGCCGCCGAACAGCTGCTGGCGATAGAGGCGGCCGGACGCGGCGAGATGCGCGAGGAAATCGGCCTTCAGCGCCGCGAAATGATCGGGCGTCATCGCGACGTTGGTCTTGCCCCACCAGATGGTGTCGCGGGTTTCGTCGTCCTGGACGATGAACTTGTCCTTGGCGCTGCGCCCGGTGTGCTTGCCGGTGGCGACGACGAGCGGGCCGTCCTTGGCCAGCAGGCCTTCGCCATGGCGGACGGCATCCTCGACGAGCCGGGCCGTGCCCCAATTGTCGGCGACGTCCGCTTTCGTTTCGACGGTCGCATCGCCGATCGCAATCCTGGTCATCTATCTTCGCCTTTCCCTGGCGCTGCGGCCCGCCTGGTTCGCGATGCGCGGCCTGCCGAGCAGAAGGGCTGGCCCGCATGCGTCATGGGTGCCGACGTGACGCCGATTCCGTAGATATCCAGTCGCGTTAGCGAGGATGACGGGGCAGGTCAAAAGATTAAAGGGTGAATCGCGGCCGGGCCGTGCGCGGTTGTCGATGGCCGCCGGATCGGCTAGTTCGCCTGCGGGGCGCCCAGCCATTGGAAAGAGCATGACGGCAACCATCGCGCTGGTCGACGACGACCGCAACATCCTGCAATCCCTGTCGATCGCGCTCCAGGCCGAAGGCTTTGCGACGCGCGTCTATTCGGACGGCGAGGCGGCGCTGAAGCCGCTGATCGACAATCCCCCCGACCTCGCCGTCTTCGACGTCAAGATGCCGCGCATGGACGGGCTCGAACTGCTGCGCCGGCTGCGCGAGAAAAGCCAGCTTCCGGTCATCTTCCTGACCAGCAAGGACGACGAGATCGACGAGGCGCTGGGTCTGGCGATGGGCGCCGACGATTATATCGCCAAGCCCTTTTCGCAGCGGCTGGTGATCGCGCGCATCCGCGCGATCCTGCGCCGCGTCGAACTCAACCGGAGCAGCGCCGGCGCCGACGACGAGCCGGTCGCCGAACCCATTTCGCGCGGGCGGCTGACGATGGACCCGGCGCGTCACAAGGTGAGCTGGGACGGGCGCGACGTGACGCTGACCGTCACCGAATTCCTGATCCTGGAAACGCTCGCCAGCCGCCCCGGGATCGTCCGCAGCCGCAACCAGCTGATGGACGCGGCCTATCAGGACGATGTCTATATCGACGACCGCACGATCGACAGTCACATCAAGCGCCTGCGCCGCAAGTTCCGCGAGGTCGATTCCGAATTCGACGCGATCGAAACCCTCTATGGCGCGGGTTACCGCTTCTCCGACGATGCTTAGGGCGATGCGCAGGTCGGAGGAGGCATCCGCAGCCGAGCAGGAAGAGGCGCCGCTCGTCTGGTCGGCGCGCTGGTCGCTGACGACGCGCATCCTGGCGGTCAACATCCTGGCGGTCGCGCTGCTTGCCGGCGGCTTCTTCTATCTCGACACCTATCGCACCCGGCTGGTCGACACGCGCATCGCGGTGATGGAGGACCAGCTCGCGATGCTCGACAGCGCGCTCGAGGCGGCGCGCCCCGACCAGCGCCAGCGGCTGATCGGCGAATTCACCCGTGCGACCGAATCGCGGCTGCGCTTCTACGATGCCGCGGGGCGCAAGGTCGACGACAGCTTCGCGCACGCCCCGCCGACCTATACGCTGCGCGACCCCGAACTGCAGCCGTGGAAACGCGACGCCGCGCGCGCGATGGACCGCGGCATCGACTGGATCGTCGGCGCGCCGACCCATCCCGATTTCGAGGAGCCGCTGGACGATCGCGCCGCTGCGTGGCCCGAGGTGGTGGAAGCGCTGCGCAGCGGAGTGGAAGCGACGCGGTTCCGCTATGCGCCCGAACGCACGCCGCTGCTCAGCGCGACGCGCGTCGTCGACCTCGAAACGCCCGAGGTGATGCTGATGACGCTCAACGCGCGCGACATCACGCGCACCGTGCGCGCCGAACGCTTCCGCCTCGCGGTGGTGATGGCGATGGTGCTGGTCGCATCGGTGCTGCTGTCGCTGTTCCTGGCGCGCACGATCGTCCGCCCGCTGCGCAGGCTGGCGCGCGCGGCGGTGCGCGTCCGCCTCGGCCGCGCGCGCGAGGTCGTCGTCCCCCGCCTGCCGAGCCGCCGCGACGAGATCGGCACCCTTGCCCGCGCGCTGAGCGACATGACGCAGGCGCTGCGCGAACGCATCGACGCGGGCGAGCATTTCGCCGCCGACGTAACGCACGAGCTCAAGAATCCGATCGCCTCGGTCCGCTCGGCGATCGAGGGGCTGGGCCGCGTCCGGACCGACGAACAGCGCGCGCAGCTGCTCGCCATCGCCGACGAGGATGTGCGCCGACTCGACCGGCTCGTCACCGACATCAGCGACGCGAGCCGCATCGACGCGCAGCTTTCGCGCACCCATTTCGAGCCGATCGACATCGGGCTGATGATCGAATCGATGCTCGCGGGCCGCGCCGCGCGCGCCGAGCAGGGGGCGGACGGACAGAAGGCGAACGGGCCGCGCATCGCCTTCGCGCGCCCACGCCGCGGCACGACGATGGTGATGGGCGACGGACACCGGATCGAACGCGCGATCGACAATGTCATCGACAATGCGATCAGCTTCTCGCCGCCGGACGGTCTCGTCTGCATCGCCGCGACGCGGCTGGGCGACGAGGTGCATGTGCGCGTCGACGACGACGGTCCCGGCATCGATCCGGCGCAGCGCGAGGCGATCTTCCGCCGCTTTCACAGCGAGCGCCCCGATGGCGAGGCCTTCGGCCGCCACAGCGGGCTGGGTCTCGCCATCGCGCGCACGATCATCGAGGGTCACAGCGGCACCATCGCCGCGCGAGACCGCGAGGACGGCCGGCGCGGCGCGAGCCTGCTGATCACCCTGCCGGCCGGCGACGGAAACGAAACGGTCGCCTGAGTCCGGCGGCATTCACCAATCTTCCCTCCCGCAAGCGGGAGGGGCAGCGAGGCCTGCGAACTTGTTCGTTATAATCTGTGGGGATTCGGGTTTCGGCACGGTTTTTCCCTTCCGTCACGCTGAACTTGTCTGGCAATGATCCCTTTTCGACAAGTCACTGTTCCCCGGCGAAAGCCGGGGTCCATGCGAGGCAGCGCTGTGCCATCTGGACCCCGGCTTTCGCCGGGGAACGGCGCCTGACTTGCCTGAAGGACATATGTGCCAACTTGTTTCAGAGCCTGCCCCGGACCCGATCCGGTGGTCCATGGTCTGCCCTCGCCTGAAAGGCGGCGCAAAGGGCAACGTCCGGTCATGGATGCTGAAACGAGTTCAGCATGACGAACGGATGAGGCGGTGCGCCGAACGCCGAATCCCCAAGGACCATAAAGCCTGATGCCATGCGTTGGAATCGTCATTGCGGGGAGCGAAGCGACGCGGCAATCCAGAGTTGGCGCAAACCCGCTACCCGCCGGTTTGCCGCCCTTGCTACCCTACCCCGCCGCAGCTAAGCCTAGGCGATGCTTTCGAGCCGGACCGTGCCAGAGATCGTCAACATCCATGCGAGCTGCGTCGCCGCCGGGCGCCGCGGCATCCTGCTGCTCGGCCCGTCCGGGCTGGGCAAGTCCGACCTCGCGCTACGGCTGATCGACCGGGGCGCGCGGCTGGTCGCCGACGATCGCTGCGACGTCTGGCGCCAGGACGGCGCGCTGTGGTGCCGGCCGCCCGAGGCGCTGGAGGGCAAGCTGGAGGTGCGCGGGATCGGCATCGTCGAACAGCCCTTCGCCGCGCCGGTGCCGCTCGCGCTCGCGGTACGGCTGGCCGACCGCTACGACCGCATGCCCAACCCGGGCGAGGTCGAGACGGTCGCGGGCCATCCGCTGCCCGCCCTGCGGCTTTCGGCCTTCGAGGCGTCGGCACCGATCAAGGTCATGCTCGCGCTCGACCGCCTGGCGACCCCGGCATGACCGCCCCGGCCGAACCGCGCCTGCTGCTCGTCACCGGCCTCGCGGGCGCCGGCAAGTCGACCGCGCTCAAGGTGCTCGAGGACCTCGGTTGGGAGGTGGTCGACAATCTGCCGCTGTCGCTGCTCGAACCGCTGATCGATGCGCCGGTCAAGCGCAGCGAGGCGCACCGGCCGCTCGCGGTCGGCATCGACAGCCGCAGCCGCGGCTTCCGCCCCTCGCTGCTCGTCCGTCATATCAAGGACCTGCGCGCCGCGGGCGGGCGCGACATCCAGACGCTGTTCCTCGACTGCGCGGGCGCCGAACTTGAACGCCGCTTTTCCGAGACGCGCCGCCGCCATCCGCTCGCCGAGGATCGCCCCGCCGCCGACGGCATCGCGCGCGAGCGCGAGATGATGGAATCGCTGCGTCGCTGGGCCGAGCATGTCGTCGACACGACCAATTATTCGAGCAACGACCTGCAGGAAGAGATCCGCCACCGGTTCGGTGACGACGGCGACAACGAACCGGCGCTCAACATATTGAGCTTCGGCTTCGCGCGCGGCCTGCCGCGCAACGCCGATCTCGTCTTCGATATGCGCTATCTGCGCAATCCGCACTGGGACCCGGCGCTGCGCCCCGGCACCGGGCTCGACCCCGCGGTCGCCGCCTATGTCGCCGCCGACCCCGCCTATGAGGCGACGGTGTCGCAGATCGAGACGCTGCTGCTGACGCTGCTGCCGCGCTACCGCGCCGAGGGGAAGAGCTATGTCACCATCGCCTTCGGCTGCACCGGCGGGCGCCACCGGTCGGTCCATGTCGCCGAACGCGTCGCCGGGACGCTGCAGGCCGCGGGCCACCTTCCGACCGTCACCCACCGCAACCTTGACTCCGCCCCGCAAGATGGGCTTGAGGGCAAGCCCCCGCCCGCATCTCCCGCATCCGGCGGACAAGCATAAGGGTCGTCGATTTCATGCCCACCGATAAAGCGCTGCCGCTGCTTGGTATGGTCCTCGTCACGCATGGCCGGCTCGCCGAGGAAATGGTGACGGCGATGGAGCATGTCGTCGGCCCGCAGCGCGCGATCGCGACCGTGTGCATCGGCCCCAACGACAATATGGAAATGCGGCGCAAGGAAATCGCCGAGGCGATCCGCAAGGTCGACGAGGGACGCGGCGTCATCATGCTGACCGACCTGTTCGGGGGCACGCCGTCGAACCTCGCGATCAGCCTGCTCGAACAGGGGCGGACCGAGGTGATCGCGGGGGTCAACCTGCCGATGCTGATCCGGCTCGAAAGCGCGCGCAAGGCGATGGACCTGCGCGCCGCGGTGATCGCGGCGAAGGAAGCCGGCCAGAAATATATCTCCGTCGCGTCGGAAATGCTGGGAGTGGGGCCATGAGCGAAGCGTCGGAGACCGTCGAGATCACCAACCAGCGCGGGCTCCACGCGCGCGCCAGCGCCAAGTTCGTCACCTTCGTCAGCCGCCTGCCCGAAACCGTGACGGTCGAGGTCGAAAAAGGCGGATCGCGCGTCAACGGCACATCGATCATGGGGCTGATGATGCTCGGCGCGGCGAAAGGCGACAGCATCACCATCCACACTAGCGGCGATGGCGCCGACACCGCGCTGCTCAAGCTGGTCGGCCTCGTCAAGGACAGCTTCGGCGAGGATTGACGGGCGCCATTCCGCATTCCCGTTCGTGTCGAGCGAATATAAAAGTTTGCGTGCCCTGAGGCATGATTATCTTAGCTTGCAAAGCCGAGTGCTCCCGCGCAGGCGGGAGTCCAGAAGCGGGGAGAGTCAAGGTCGGTGCCACATCACTCTGGGTCCCCGCCTACGCGGGGACACGACATGGTTTATCCAAACATTATCACGCTCTAAGGGACGTCCATCGTTGACCACTCGCCGTTCCCGCATCGAAAGTCTCTCCAACCCGCTGGTCAAGCGGATGCGGCTGCTGCGCGAGAAACGGCACCGCCGCGCCGAAGGCCTCTTCCTCGCCGAAGGGCTGCGGATCGCGACCGAGGCGCGCGAGGCGGGGGTGCTGCCGCAGTGGCTGTTCCTCGCCGACGAAGGCGCCGCCGGGCATCCGCTGGCGAAGGCGCTGGTCGAGGCGACGCTGGCGGCGGGCGGCGAGGTGATCGACACGACGCCCGCGATCCTTTCCAAACTCTCCGGCAAGGACAATCCGCAGACCGTCGTCGGCATCTATGCCGAGCCGCAGACCGCACTGGCCGACATCGACCGCGACGCCGCGCCGATCTGGCTGGTCGCCGAGCGGCTGCGCGACCCCGGCAACCTCGGCACGATGCTGCGCACCGGCGATGCGGTCGGGGCGGGCGGGCTGATCCTGCTCGACGACAGCACCGATCCCTGGTCGGTGGAAGCGGTGCGCGCGAGCATGGGGGCGATCTTCACCCAGCGGCTGGTGCAGGCGCGCTGGGACGAATTCCTGCCCTGGCTGCGCGCCGGCCGCGGCGAGCTGGTCGCGACCTGGCTGGGCGACGACAGCAAGGATTATCAGGCGGTGCGCTATGCCGCGCCGACCTTCCTGCTGATCGGCAACGAATCGCAGGGGCTACCGCCCGCCTATGCCGCCGCCGCCGACGTGCGCGTGAAGATGCCGATGCTGGGCAAGGCCGACAGCCTGAACGCCGCGGTCGCCGCGGCGGTGATGGCCTATGAGGTGCTGAACCAGCGGCGAAGATGAACGGCGCTTGGCCGGATCGTTCAGAAAAGCGCCAGTCCCATGCAACTAGACGCCCGCCTTTCCGTTCGAGTCGAGCGGAACCGGGGCGCGTGCCGAACAGGACGCGGACTATCCCGGCTCCACCCGACACGAACGCGTTCCTGGAGACGACCATGACGAAAACGCTGCCCCTGCTCGCCCTTTCCCTCGCCCTCTCCGCCTGCGCGTCCACCGGGACGCCGCAGGCGCCCGGCGATGCGCCGCCGCCCGCCGGCGCCTATATGGCGGTCGGCACCGAGCCCGGCTGGACGCTGGAGATCACCCCCGAAAGGCTGAACTATGCCGGCGATTACGGCGATACGAATATCGTCGTGCCGAACCCCGGCGCGCGCGCGTCGTCGGGCGGCGAACGCTATGTCACGCCACGCCTGACGGTCGACGTCGCCCACGCCGCGTGCAGCGACGGGATGAGCGACCGGCGCTATCGCGACACGGTGACGGTGACCGCCGACGGCAAGACGGTGAAGGGCTGCGGCGGCGCGATCCTGCCGCCGGGCGAACTGGCCGGCACCCACTGGACCTTCGTGTCGATCGGCGGCGTCGCGATCGCCGGCGACCGGCCGGCCGAGCTGCAATTCGACGGTGACCGGATGAGCGGCAGCGCCGGCTGCAACCGCTTCGGCGGCAGCTATTCGGTCAAGGACGGAATGCTGACCGCGGGGCGACTCGCGGCAACGCTGATGGCCTGCCCCGGCCCCGCGATGGAACAGGAACGCGGCTTCTTCGCCCTGATGGAGGCGCCGGTGCGCGTCGATTTCCCGGCGGACGGCACGATGGTGCTGACCGGCAGGGACGGCAAGACGGCCGTGCTCAAGCGGGCGATATAGAACCGCGGGCGTAAAATCCGAACCATCGCCCCGTTGGCGAGCGGGGATCGGGGATCGGGGGAGCGATGCCGGTCGGGCATGCGCCTCCAAGCCGACATGCCGCCTACGCAGCAATGGCGACTCATTCGCCCGCGTCGTTCACCGCGTTCGGCGCTGCCGCCAGCTTGGCGAGCGGGCGCGCGGCCTGTTCGGCGACCGGCAGCGTCGGGATTTCCTTGCCGCCGGTCTCGATATCGAGCGCCTCGAAACGCTTCGCCTGCGTCAGCACCTGCGATTCGAAGCTGCCGACGAAGGCGTTGTAGGCGCCCGTCGCCTGGTCGAGATTCTTGCCGACCCGCGCGATATGCCCGCCCATCGTCGCCATGCGCGCGTACAGTTCCTTGCCGAGCGCCGCGATCTCGCGCGCCTGTCCCGCGAGCTTTTCCTGCCGCCACACCGCGGCGACGGTGCGCGCGATCGCGATCAGGTTGGTCGGGGTCGCGAGCAGCACCTTGCGCTCGAACGCATAGTCCCACAGCCCCGTATCCTGGTCGAGCGCGGCGGCGAGGAAATGCTCGCCGGGGACGAACATCACGACATAGTCGGGCGTGTCGTCGAACTGGTTCCAATAGGCCTTGGCGCCGAGCGCGTTGACATGCGCCTTCATCGCCGCGGCGTGCGCCGCCAGATGCGCCGTCTTTTCCCCCTCATCGACCGCGCCGAACGCGTCCTGATAGGCGTTGAGCGACACCTTGGCGTCGATGACCAGATTCTGCCCGCCCGGCACCCGCACCACCACGTCGGGGCGCAGCCGCCCGCCCTCGCCGTCGGCGACGCTGACCTCGGTCTGGAAATCGGCATGTTCGGAAAGACCGCAGCTTTCGAGGACATTGCGAAGCTGCTGCTCGCCCCAGCGGCCGCGCGCCTTGGGCGCGTTGCGCAGCGCGTTGACCAGCTTCGCCGCCTCGCTCGACACGCGCTCGTTCTGCGCGCGCATCGATTCGATCTGCCCCTGCAGGATGCCGAAGGCGCTCTGCCGGTCGGCCTCGACCTTCGTCACCGCCCGCTCATATTTTTCGAGCCGCTCGTGGACGGGCGACAGCAGCGCCTTCAGATTCTGCCCCGCGCTTTCCTCGCTCTGCCGGAAGCGCGCCTCGGCGCGTTCGAGGAACGCCTTCTGCGCCTCGCCGAGCATCGCCTGCCCAACCTCGCGGAACTGCGCGGTAAGTGCCGCCTGCGCCTCGCGAAGCTGGGCGATCTGCGCGTCATGCGCGGCATCGCGCGCCTTCTGCTCGGCGAGCAGCGCCGACAATTGCAGGTCGGCGGCCTTGCGCGCGTCGGCCTCTGCGGCAAGGTCGGTCACGGCGATCTTGAACCGCTCGGCCAACCCGTCACGCTCGGCCCGCAGCGCCCCCGCCTGCCGCCCGGCAAACAACCAGCCGATCAGAGCGCCTAGGACGAGCGCGACAAGAGCGGCGATCAGCGAGAGCATATCCATGCACGGAACATAGAATGAACGCTGCGCCTTTGGCCAGAGGTTTCGGCGGCAGCCGGCTCCGATCAACGCATCGGCCCGAACGGCAGCACCGCCCGACAGGCCTCCACCCGCGCCGCACCGCCGATCGGCACGCTCGGCGGGCGCGAGAGCCCATATCCCGTCGGCCCTCCCAAAAAAGCTGGGCCGATGCTTGCCCGGGAGCAAGGAGGCATCGACCCAAGGTTTCCCCCAGTGGTGGGTGGAGAGGACGTCAGAATTTCTTTGCGATGCTGAACCCGATGACGCGCGGATCGAGCGTGAAGACGTTGGTCGTCAGGCCCGTATCGTCCGAGTTCAGGAAGGCGTCGGTGATCGGCGACTTGTTGAAGACATTCTTCACATAAGCTTCGAACGTCAGATCCTCGGGCCCATCGACGCGCAGCGAAATGTTGACGTTAGACCAACTTTTCAGGCGATCATAAGGGTCGAGATTATAGACGCGGTGCCAGCTTTTGGCCTGCCAATAAGCGTCGCCCCGAAGGGTCGCACTCCAGTCGGCATCGAAGTCGATCGTATATTGAGCGCCGATGTTGGCCGTCCAGCGGGGTGCGTTGGGCAATTCGTTGCCGCTCAAGTCGGCCCGGAGACCAGCGCCGCCATTCAGTTCGGGATAGTTGGCGGGATCATATTCGGTGCCGCCAAAGGCAGGGTCCGTGATGACCGGAGGAAAGAATCCGGCGATCAGGCCCCTGACGCCGCCGCACAGGCCATAATATTGCATAAGACCGGAACGCGCGCGCGCCCATTCCGCTGCGACATGAGTCGGAACGACACAGTTGGACGGCAATTGCATCCACGGCTTGACCAAAGTGTAATCGGGATTGCCTTGCGTGCGGTTCATGATGTCGATCGAGCTCTCACCTTTGCCGATCTTTGTGCGGAGATAGCCAAGATTGGCATTGATCCGCAGATTCCGCGTCGGCGCGAACACCGTCTCGAATTCCAGACCCCATACCTTGGCGTCGAAATTCTCGTTTACAGCCGTACGGTCCCGAATTTGCGAAACCTGATAATCTTTATAGTCGTATAGGAATGCCGTAGCGTTGAATGTCAGCGCGCCATTTAGCAACGTATTCTTGGCACCTATTTCAAAAGAGTTCACGAATTCTGGATTAAATGTCGAATCATATTCTACGGAATTAAGAGTCAATACAGGATACATACCCGTATAAAAATCGAGAACTAGTGGATTAACGCCGTCAGCCAAAGCGTTAGCTAGAAACTCTTCCCCAGTTGCGAAGCCGGGGCTCGGCGGGTTTGCTCCGCCCCCTTTGTAACCACGGGAATAAAAGGCGTAGAGCATGGTATCGTCAGTGAAACCTAGTTCCGGTTTCCAGTCGAGGCCTATCCTGCCCGTCCACTCGCGCCAAGTCTGTTTGATGGGTGCGAGTTCCGGATAGCCAGAGGAGACCGTTCCACCTGCCCACATCGACCTTGCCAGCAAGGCCTGCGAAGGAACCGGCGTGAATGTTTTGCGGTCATCCGTGTAGCGAAAACCGGCTGTCAGCTTCAGATCGTCGCGGATATTCCAATAGGCCTCGCCAAAAATCGCTGAAGATGCAAGCCTATAGGGATTCTTGGATCGAAAGTAATTGTGGCCATTCCCATCAATGCTATCAACAGGATTTGGATCAACATAAGGACAAGTCGCTAGCGGATCGGATGGTGAAACCGCGGGGCCGCCTATCGTATTGGATCCGGGGCACACGGCTGGATCCCACGGAGTTGCAAGGTCCGGGATCGAGAAAAACCCTGGCCCCCAAGCCAATGCCGTCAACACATTGTACATGACATAATAGTCATCTACAGTCTTAAAATGGGTATAGTTGACGCCTGCGCTAAAGTTAAAAGGCCCATTAAATGATGACTGTAGGCGAAGTTCCTGACTGAACTGCTTTGATTTTGCTTGGCTTATATCAAAACCGGCCACCTTGTCAGTACATCCCACCTGCGGATCGCAGAATATTCCTCCCGGAGCCAAGTCACGATATTGACTTGGCTCCCCAGTATGCTGAATTAAATTTGACGTATTTGTGAAGACGGGAAAACTATTAAATCTATTGTAATCCTGAAATGAATAAGTTTTATCTTCATTGTACGCCGTCTGGGAAGTGAAGGTCAGAGCGGGCGTGAAGTCAATGTCAAAGTTGAACTGGAGAAGATCGGCCTTTGCACGGTAGCGAGGATCACGGATCGAGTTGATCACGCGCAGGTCACGATTCTGCATAAGCCCACCGTACGGATCAACCGGTTGGATGATGGCCTGTAATCCTCCGCTCTGTTCGGCATTCAAAAATCCAAGGCCGGTTCCAGCATCCTTCAGGCCCACCGCACCTAGAATGAAGCCGTACGATAAACCATTGGGCGTCCCAAAGGCGGCGTCATCAAAGAGGCTGCCGGGCTTACCTCCCTGACCGAACAAGGCACGACGGATTTCCACGCCCGTATACACATTCACATTGTCGGCCAGATCGACGCCGCCGACATGCGTCGGTCCATCGTCGCGATGGCAAAGCTGCTTGCCGGTGCGGGACCGATTGTCATCCTCGTTGAAGCGTTCCCAGATCAGATTGGCCCGGAACCAGGGCTCCGGTTCAAATGCGAGCGATGCGCGGCCTGTCCACAAATCGCGGCCGTTTATGCGGTTCTTCGTGGTGTCGTTATAGTCGAAGCCGTCGCGCGTCGTCATCGACCCGGCAAGGCGCAGCGCGAGCACGTCGCCGACCAGCGGGACGTTCAGGGTCGCATTCAGGCGCTTGGTATCGTAGTTGCCGACCTCGCCCTTGATCGACCCTTCGAACACACCCATTTTCGGACGGCGCGGGATCAGGTTGATGACGCCGCTGGTCGCATTGCGACCGTAGAGCGTACCTTGCGGTCCGCGCAGCACCTCGACCCGCTCGACGTCCAGATATTCCTGCTCGAACAGGCGATTGTGGATCAGCGTCGTATTGTTGAACGCCACGGCAACGCCGGGGTCAGTCGTCGCCGACACCGCCTTGGTCCCGACGCCGCGGATCGAGAAATTATAGCCCGTGAAATTATTCTTCGAGAAGGTGACGTTGGGGATCGCTTTCAGCAGGTCGAAGCCGCCTTCGATCTTCTGTTCCTCGAGTGCCTTTTCGCTGAACGCGGAAATGGCGATCGGAACGTCCTGAACCGCCTCCTTGCGCTTTTGCGCGGTGACGACGATTTCCTCGGGCCGGAAGCCTTCGGCGCTGTTGTTTTCCGCCGCGGCCCGAGCGATCACATACACACCCTCGGCATTGCGATGCGCGCTCATCCCGCTGCCGCGCAACAACGCCGTCAGGGCGGCATCGACCGAATAGCTACCCTTCAAGGCTGGGCTGCGCTTGCCGCGCAGCGCGGCGCCATCGAAGACAACCTGAATGCCGCTGGCCTGCGCCAAGGCGCGCAATGCGCCGCCAAGGTCCTGCGCCGGGATGTCGAACGCGACGGCCTGTTGCGCAAAGGCGGGCGCCGGAAGGGCGGAAACGACGATAGCGGCGGTGGCAAGCCCGGACAGCAGGTGCGGCCTGAAAGACATGAGATACTCCCCCAAGTTACGAGGGGTCGATTCACGCCCCCCTGTAAAATGAGACGCACGGCCGCCGGATTTGCGCCCCTCTATTTTTCCGGTGCGGCCCTTGCCGCGCTATCGAGCCGGATACTGCCGCCCTCGGCGCGGGCCGAAACCGGGAAGATCGCGGTCACGCCGCTGATGAAGCCGCGGGTGTCGCCTGCGTCGAACACGCCGTTGACCGGATAGCCGCCCGCCGTCGCGTCGCCGACGACGATCGGCGTGTCGGCGTAGCGATTCACGCGCTCGACCGCGCGCGCCAGCGGTTCGTCGATGAAGGTCAGCCGTCCGCCCTCCCACGACAGCGACCGAACGGCGTCGGCGGGAGCGATGCTCGCCGCGCCCGACGACAGAATCAGGGTCAGTTCCTGCCCCGGCCTGAGCCGCGATCCCGCGTCGGTACGTCCGCCGATGCGCTCTGGCGCCCGCGCCTGACCCGCGGGATGCGCCAGCACCGCGACATGGCCCTCGTAGAGCAGGACGCGCATCTGGTCTCGCAGCAGTTCGACGCTGAATGCCGTGCCGGTCGCGACCACCGTCTTTTGCCCGGCGGTGACGGTGAAGGGACGCAGCGGGTCTTTCGCCACGTCGAATTTCGCGCGCCCGCGTTCGAGGACGAGCGTGCGCCTGTCGCCCGAATAGGCGACCGTGACCCGGCTCGACGCGTCGAGCGACACGCGCGACCCGTCGTCGAGCCGAACGACGCGCCGCTCGCCGATGCCGGTGGCATAGACGTCGGGGCCGCTCGCCAGATACCATGCGCCGCTGATCACCATCAGCACCAGAACCGCCGCAAGGGCGAGAACGCGCTGTCGGCTTCTGCGCCAGCCAGATCGCGGATCGCCCGCGCCGCGCGCGGCTTCCATCGTCGTCAGCGCCTTGGCGCGGAGCGAGAGGAAGCCCGGCATCTCGGCGATGGCGTCGGTGCCTTTCCAGACCGTTACCATCTCGTCGAACGCCTCGCGGTGACGCGGATCCGCGCGGAGCCATGCATCGAACTCGTCGCGCTCGCTTTCGCTCAGGGCGCGATCGGCGATGCGCCAGCACCATTCGGCAGCCTGCTCCTCATGGGCGAGCGGCATGTCGTCGTCTGCCGAATGGATCATGGCCTTCCCCCTACCCGGCGAGCGAGAAAGACCAGCGCGCGAGAAATATGCTTTTCGACTGTCCGCACATTATAGGCGAAATTGTCGGCAATCGTCTGCTTGTCCATATTCTCGACGCGGTAGAGGATGAAAATCTGCTGGGTCGGCTCGGGCAGCGCCTGGATCGCCGCCCACAGCTTGCCGATGGTTTCGCGCGCGGCGGCGATGCGGTGCGGGTCGAGGGGATCGACCTCGCCCGCATCATCCTGCTCGACGGACTGGCGGTAGGCATTGCGCACGCGGTCGCGGCGCGAGCGGTCGCGCAGCAGGTTCGTCGCGATGCGAAAGATGAACGCCTCGGTGGAATCGAAATGGTCTGTCTGCGTCTGGGCCAGGCGGATGAACACTTCCTGCGTCATGTCTTCGGCCTCGGCATGGCTCGATATTCTCCGCGAGAAAAACGCGACAAGGGCCGGCCGGAACTTCCGGCTCAAGCGTTCCAGATCAGAGGCAGCTTCCGCAGCCATCCGCTAATTCTTCCTCCCCTGTCTATATGACGCATGGGTGGGAAGTTGGCGCCCCGAAAAATCGGGACGCGGCGCACACCGTCTTTCCTCCCGTCCATTTGCCTCTATGGTGGCGCCATGCTGGACGAGGGACGACCGCTGACCGACGCAGAACGCACGATGGCGCAGGGCATGTTCGGCGATGCGCTCGATCTCGACGCCGTTCGCATCGTCCATCGGAAATGGTGGCCGTTCCAGCCGCGCCGGATCACGATGGCCCCGCGCGGCCGCATCCATTTCCACCCGAAGGGACCGGGCTATTGCGACTGTTTCGCCCATGCCACGCTCGGCTGGCAGGGGCATCTGATCCACGAACTGGTTCACGTCTGGCAGTTCCAGCACGGCATGAACCTCGTCCTGCGCCGACACCCATTCTGCCGGTACAGCTACACCATCAAGCCCGGCTGGAAACTGGAGTGCTACGGGATCGAGCAGCAGGCGGAAATCGTCCGCCACACCTTCCTGCTTCGCCACAAGCTCGTCGTTCCCGGCGCACCGCCGCTCGCAACGCTCGAAAGCATCCTGCCGTTCGGCACCGCCTGATCCGGGCCGGCCCTTCGGCGAAACGGAAGGCGGCCGGGACTACTTCTTCGCGGCGCCTTCGCCCGCATCATGGTCCATGCCGTCATGGTTCGCCGCGCCGGCATCGGGTGCCGGCTTGATCGGCATGTCGAACAGGATGCGGTCGTTGTTGTTGTTGGTGAAGACGAAGGCCATCGGCAGCTTGCCCGCGCGCACCGCGGCGCCGTTGATGTGCCAGATCATCAGATGCTTGCCGCCGGGCTTGAATTCGAGCTTGCCCTTGGCGGGCACCGCGGCGCTCGCGAGCGGCTTCATCGTCACCACGCCGTTCTCGCGCACGCTTTCGTGCATCTCGACGCGCTGCGCGAGGTCGGCGGTCACCGCGACCAGTTCGACCGGCTGCGGCCCGCCCTCGACGGTGAAATAGCCGACCGCGGGCCGATCGGGGGTCGCGCCCATCTGGATATAGCCGGAGACGACATTGAGCTGCGGACCGGCGCCAAGATTTTCCTGGCACCCCCCGATGGCGAAGGTGGCGGCGGCAAGCGCGGCGATGGCAAGGGCTTTCATGATGTGCGGACTCCCGAAAAGCTGCAATTTCCTGTCCCAGATACGCTCTGGAAACCCTTGTGCCAAGGATCAGCGCACCTATATCGCGCCCATCAGACGAACATCAGGCGTGCCGCATCAGGGCGCCGAAGAAGCAACAAGGACGTTGAGATTATGGCCAAAGTGATCGGGATCGACCTCGGCACCACGAACAGCTGTGTCGCGGTCATGGAGGGCGGCAAGCCCAAGGTTATCGAAAATGTCGAAGGCACGCGCACGACGCCGTCGATCGTCGCCTTCGCCAAGGACGGCGAGCGGCTGATCGGCCAGCCGGCGAAGCGCCAGGCCGTCACCAATCCCGAAAACACGATTTTCGCGGTGAAGCGCCTGATCGGCCGCCGTTTCGACGACCCCATGACCAAGAAGGACATGGAACTCGTTCCCTACAACATCGTCAAGGGCGCGAACGGCGACGCCTGGGTCCGCGCGGGCGGCGAGGATTATTCGCCGTCGCAGATTTCGGCCTTCATCCTTCAGAAGATGAAGGAAACCGCCGAATCCTATCTCGGCGAGAAGGTCGAGCAGGCGGTGATCACCGTCCCGGCCTATTTCAACGACGCGCAGCGGCAGGCGACCAAGGATGCCGGTAAGATCGCCGGTCTCGAAGTGCTGCGTATCATCAACGAGCCAACCGCGGCCGCGCTCGCTTACGGGCTCGACAAGTCGGAGAACAAGACGATCGCGGTCTATGACCTCGGCGGCGGCACCTTCGACATTTCGGTGCTCGAAGTCGGCGATGGCGTGTTCGAGGTGAAGTCGACCAACGGCGACACCTTCCTCGGCGGCGAGGATTTCGACTCGAAGATCGTCGAATATCTGGCCGACGGCTTCAAGAAGGACGAAGGCATCGACCTGCGCGGCGACAAGCTGGCGCTCCAGCGGCTCAAGGAAGCCGCCGAAAAGGCGAAGATCGAACTGTCGTCGGCGCAGTCGACCGAGGTCAACCTGCCCTTCATCACCGCCGATGCCAACGGGCCGAAGCACCTCGTCAAGACGATCACCCGCGCCGACCTCGAAAAGCTGGTCGAAGAGCTGATCAAGCGGACGCTCGAACCGTGCAAGAAGGCGATCAAGGACGCCGGCGTCAGCGCGAGCGACATCGACGAGGTCGTGCTGGTCGGCGGCATGACCCGCATGCCGCGCGTGCGCGAAGTGGTGAAGGACTTCTTCGGCAAGGAACCGCACACCGGCGTCAACCCCGACGAGGTGGTCGCGATCGGCGCCGCGATCCAGGCAGGCGTTCTGCAGGGCGACGTCAAGGACGTGCTGCTGCTCGACGTGACGCCGCTGTCGCTGGGCATCGAGACGCTGGGCGGCGTGTTCACGCGCATGATCGACCGCAACACCACCATCCCGACCAAGAAGTCGCAGGTCTATTCGACCGCCGACGACAATCAGTCGGCGGTGACGATCCGCGTCTTCCAGGGCGAGCGCGAGATGGCGGCCGACAACAAGATGCTCGGCCAGTTCGATCTCGTCGGCATCCCGCCGGCGCCGCGCGGCGTGCCGCAGATCGAGGTGACCTTCGACATCGACGCCAACGGCATCGTCAACGTCTCGGCGAAGGACAAGGGCACCGGCAAGGAACAGCAGATCAAGATCCAGGCCAGCGGCGGCCTGTCGGATGCCGACATCGACCAGATGGTCAAGGACGCCGAACAGTTCGCCGAAGAGGACAAGAAGCGTCGCGAGGCGGCCGAGGCGAAGAACAACGCCGAAAGCCTGATCCACACGACCGAGCGCCAGCTCGAAGAGCATGGCGACAAGGTCGATGCGGGGCTGAAGTCCGAGATCGAGGCCGCGGTCGCCGAAGCCAAGACGGCGGTCGAGGGCGGCGATGCCGCCGCGATGACCGAAAAGGCGCAGGCGCTCGCGCAGGTCGCGATGAAGCTGGGCCAGGCGATCTACGAGAAGGAACAGCAGACCGCGGCGTCGCCCGGCGCCGAGGCCGGCCCGGATACGGACGGCGCCAAGGCCGACGAGGATGTCGTCGACGCCGAATTCTCGGAAGTCGAGGACGACAAGAAGTAAGGAATGGGCTTCACCCGTCATGCCGGCGAAGGCCGGCATCGCTCCCGGCAAGGCTCCGCCGAACCGATAGCGGCCCCGGCCTTCGCCGGGGCGACGGGTTGAAGTAAGGGGCTTTGCAGCATGTCGCTCGACATCGATTATTATGAACTGCTCGAATGCGAGCGGACCGCCGACGATGCGACGCTCAAGGCGAGTTATCGCAAGCTGGCGATGAAATATCACCCCGACCGCAATCCGGGGTGCCAGGACAGCGAAGCGCGCTTCAAGGCGATCAACGAAGCCTATGAGGTGCTGAAGGACCCGCAAAAGCGCGCGGCCTACGATCGTTTCGGCAAGAGCATGCCGCAGGGCGGCTTCGGCGGCCATGCCGATTTCGGCGACATCGGCGACATCTTCGAATCGATCTTCGGTTCGGCCTTCGGCGGCGGCGGGCGGCAGCAGCGCGGCCCGGCGCGCGGCGCCGATCTGCGCTACGACATGGAAATCAGGCTCGAGGACGCCTTTTCGGGCTGCGTGCGCGAGATTCAGGTCGATGTCGCGGCGCGCTGCGATGCGTGCGACGGATCGGGCGCCCGGCCCGGCACCTCGACCCATCGCTGCACGACGTGCGGCGGCCACGGCAAGGTGCGCGCGCAGCAGGGCTTCTTCATGGTCGAGCGCACCTGCCCGCATTGCCAGGGATCGGGCGAGGTCATCACCGATCCGTGCGACCAGTGCCATGGCGAGGGCCGCGTCGACCGGCGCAAGACGCTGACCGTCAACGTCCCCGCCGGGGTCGACGAAGGGACGCGCATCCGCCTGTCGGGCGAGGGCGAGTCGGGTGCGCGCGGCGCGGCGCCGGGCGACCTCTACATCTTCCTCCACATCGCGCGGCACCGGCTGTTCGAACGCGAGGGGACGACGCTGTTCACGCGCGCGCCGATCAGCTTCACCACGGCGGCGCTCGGCGGCTGCATCACTATCCCCGGCCTCGACGGCCGCAAGCACGACATCACCATTCCCGCCGGCATCCAGTCGGGCAAGCAGTTGCGTCAGCGCGGCGCCGGCATGCCCGTGCTCAACGGCCGCGGCAACGGCGACCTCGTCATCCAGATCGACGTCGAGACGCCGACGAAGCTCAACGCGAAGCAGAAGGAACTGCTCGAAGCCTTTCGCGAGACCGAGACCGGCGACGAATGCCCCGCGAGCCAGGGCTTCTTCGGCCGCATCAAGGAAATGTGGGACGACCTGACCGAATGATCATCCTGTCCCTTCCTCTTGCGGAAGGGCTCAGATGGCTCCGATCTCTCCCCGTATCTCGTCGACCAGCGCCTGCACCCGCGGCAACCGGCCGTCCTCCTCGTCGAGTATCGCGTGGAAGGCGCGGCGCTTGATCGCCGCCAGTTCCTCGCTCGTCAGCGCGCCGTCGCCGGTCACGCTCGACGCCACGATGTCGATCAGGCGGTCGGCGCCGTGGAGCCGCCCCCACAGATAGTCGTTCTCGCGGTAGGCGCGGCTGAAGAAGGCGCCGAAGCTGTTGAACTCGATCCCCTTTAGCATCGCTGCCGCACCGCCGGGACGGATCGCGGTCGCGTCGGAGGGCGAGATGCGGTCGATCTTGATCGGGTCGAATTCGTCGAATCCCTCGCCCTGCAGCAGCGGCAGCGTCGCGATGTCGAAAAAGGGATAGCCGAGATAGGCGAGCAGCATCGTCCGCCGGTCGTCCTTGGGCAGCGCCGCGAGCGCCGCGGCGATCAGCTCGTCGGTCTCGGCATCGACGTCGACGAGGTCGCGCCGGTCGCCGATCGCGTCGATCCATTCCCCCATCCCGGCATCCTCGGCGACGTCGAGGTCGGCGAGCCAGTTGTCACCTTCGCGCTCCAGATAGAGGCCGAGCGCGGCGAAGATCGCCTCGTGCATCGCCTCGCACGCCGGGTCGGGCGCGTCGCGCGTCGCCTCGATCGCGTCAAGCTCGCGCGCGAGGAAGCGCAGCCGCCGGATGCGAAAGCCGAGGTCGTGGATGCGGAAGAAGGCGATGGCGTCGCCGCTCGCCCCCGCGCCGCGCTTGCCCGAGATGCGGTCGAGCCCGCGCCGCCGCACCTCCTCCCACAGCGCTTCGCGCCGCCGCGCGCGGTGGATCGCGCCTTCGGAGGGCGCCAACCGCTCGACCAGCGCCACCAGTTCCTCGACCACCGCCGACAGCTTGAGGTGGCCGTAGGGCGCGAAAGCGAAGCCCGCGCGCGCCGCCGCTTCGGTCTGCGCCTTGGCGCGCCACTTGCCGAGGCGCGCCGGGGTCGGGCTGTCGAGGAAGAAGGTGGTGCCGAACAGCGCCGCCACCTGTTCCTCGACCTCGACCTTCATCGCGTCGACGATATGCTGCATGCGGCGGATGCGCCGCGACATGCTCTCGATCACCTCGACATTGTCGCGGATCGGCTGTTCGCGCGGGATTTCGGAAAGCGAGCCCAGGATCGTCGTCAGAAAGCCCGGCAGCCGCTTTTCGGCGCCCTCGACCGGCTCGCCGTGCCGGCCGAAGCGGATCGAACGATAATCGGGCTTGGGGTCGATATAGACGAAGCGCCTGTCGATCTCGCGCCGCGCCGGCCGCTGCTTGAGCGCGGCGATGGCCGGGCGGAAGGGCGCGTTGGCGAGCACCGATCCGTCGATCAGCACCCGATCGGCGGGATCGGCTTCGCTGCCGGCGGGAAGCTGCACCTTGATGAAAGCGTCGCGGTGCGGCCAGTCGATGCCGCGCTGGGCAAGGACGCCGTCGAGTTCGCGCAGCGTGAAGGGCGGAAAGGCGCCGGGAAAGCTGGCGGTCGCCCGCGCCGCCGCGGCAAGGCCCGGAACATCGTCGAGCCGCTTGCCCATGCGCCCGTCCTGCCGGAAATGCATCACCAGCCGATGCTCCTGCTCGGTAACGCGCGGCGGGCTGTTGAGCGCCAGCGGCATGCTGTGCCCCGCGAAATCGGTGGCCGAGACGAACAGGTCGACCGGCTGCCCCGCCGGAACCAGCGTCGGGCCGCGCGGCGCCTTGTCCATCGCGTCGAACGCGTCAAGCAGCAGGTTGGAGAAGATCGCGCCGCCAAAGGGCGGTTCGAACCAGCGCGCGCGCACGAAGCGCGACAGCTTCGCGCGCACCTCGTCCTGCGCGCTCCCGCCCACGGTGCGGTCGATCACATTGCCGCGCCGCTTCATCGCCCAGCCGGCGATCGGCACCGCCCAGAATTTGGTCGCGGCGGACAGCGGCCGCGCGTCGGGGTCGAGCAGGCGATCGACATCGGCATCGTCGAGCCACAATTCGGTCAGCGGATCGAGCGACAGGCCCTCGGCGAGCGCGCGCGCCAGGAAAACGCCGTTGATCCCCCCCGCGCTGGCCCCCGCGACGATGTCGGCGAGCACGCGCAGCCGCACCCCGCTCTTCTCCTGGATCGCGGCGAGCAGCTCGCGATAGACGACGCCCGACCCGGCGGCGTCGGTGCCGTCGTGAAAGGCGCGCGACGCCGCGGCGAGGCGCCATATCTCCTTGGTGATCCCGTGCATATAGACGGCAAGGCTGATGCCGCCATAGCAGATCAGGGCGAAACGCAGTTCCTTCTCGCGCATGGCGGCGGTGATAGCGCGCTTTGCGCACTGTGGCGAATTTTCCACACCGGGTCCGAAAGCGAACCGAAGCGGCACCGATCCTGCTTTGCCCTTGCGTCTGCGAATGGCTCGCATTAGCAGCGCATCCGGAACAGGAGCCAAGAATGAATCGCAGATATTTCGCCGCAGCGCTGGCCTGCACCGTGCTTTCGTCGCCCGCCCATGCCCAAAGTGCCGCAGCGCCCGACAGCGCCGACGCCGACGAGGCCATCATCGTCACCGCGGCGCGCACCGTCCTGCCGCCCAACGCGCTGCCGCTGACGATCGACCTGATCGACAAGCAGGCGCTGGAGCAGCAGATCGCGATTTCGGGGTCGATCGCCGACGCGGTGGCGACGCTGACCCCCAGCTTCTCCCCCACCCGGCAGAAATTGTCGGGCGCCGGCGAAACGCTGCGCGGGCGCGCGCCGCTCTATGCGATCAACGGCATTCCGCAGTCGAACCCGCTGCGCGACGGCAGCCGCGACGGCTTCACGATCGACGGCTTCTTCATCGACCGGGTCGAGGTCATCTACGGCTCGAACGCGTTGCAGGGGATCGGCGGCACCGGCGGCATCGTCAACCAGGTGACGGTGGGCGCGCCGAAGGCCGACGGCGTGTCCGGCCGCTTCCTGCTCCAGGGCACCGCCGACGACGAATTTTCGGGCGCCGGCATGGGCGGCAAGGCGGCCGGGCTCGTCCAGTACAAGGCGGGACGCTTCGACGCCACGGTCGGTGCCGCCTATGAAATCCGCGGCATCTTTCGCGACGGCGAGGGACGTCCGGTCGGCATCAACCTGACGCAGGGCGAAACGATGGATTCGAAGACGCTCTCGCTCTTCGGCCGCTTCGGCTATGCCGTCACCGACACGATGCGGCTCGACCTGATCGCCAGCCGCTATGAGATGAAGGGCGACGGCGACTATGCGCCGGTCGCGGGCAACAAAGCGGGGGGCATCCCCACCACCCAGACGCGCGGAACGCCGCCGGGCGTTCCCGCCGCAAGCCGGACCGAAAGCGTCGCGCTGTCGCTGACCGACCCGCAACTGGGCGGCGGCAATTTCGTCAGCCAGCTGTTCTGGAACCGCACCCGCGACACGTTCGGCGGCGAACCCAATCCGATCGCCAGCTTTCAGGACCCGGTGATCGCGCCCGTCGGCACGCTGTTCGACCAGTCGCAGAACCGCAGCCGCAAGGTCGGCGCCAAAATCAGCTATGAACGCGCGGTTCCGGGTTTCGAGGCACTGACGCTGATCGCGGGCTTCGACGCGCTGTGGGACGAAAGCGAGCAGCGGCTGATCGCCACGAATCGCGCATGGGTGCCACCGACCAGGTTCCGCAGCTTCGCGCCCTTCGGCCAGGCGAACCTCAAATTGTTCGACGGCATCGTCCGTCTGGCCGGCGGCGCGCGCTATGAGGATGTGAAGATCAGCATTGCCGATTATCACACGCTCGCCGCCAACACCTTCGTCGCGTGCCCCACGCCCCCGGCGGTGCCGACCGGACCTTGCGGTCCCTCGACCTATGGCGGCGTCGACGTCGGGGGCGGCAGCCCGAGCTTCGACGACGTTCTGGTCAACGGCGGCCTGATCGTCGAGCCGACGCCGGGCATCCGAGCCTATGCCAGCTATGCCGAGGGCTATACCGTCCCCGACGTCGGCCGCATCACCCGCGCGGTGAGCAGGACAGGGGTCGATATCGACAATTATCTCGATATCGCGCCGATCGTCTCGAACAACCGCGAGATCGGGGTCGAGGTGAAGCGCGGACCGCTCGACGCGACCGCGACCTATTTCTGGTCGACGAGCACCAAGGGGCAGCTTCTGATCGCGCGTCCCGACGGCATTTTCGACGTCGTGCGCCAGCGCGTCGAGATCGAGGGGCTCGAACTCAACCTGGCAGTGCGGATGCCGATCGACGGGCTCACGCTGTCGGCGGGCTATGCGCATATCGAAGGCCGGTTCGATAATGACGGCGACGGGGCGGTCGACACCGACCTCGACGGCGCCAACATCTCGCCCGACCGGCTCAACCTTGCCGCCGCCTATGCGAAGGGCCCGCTGTCCGCGCGCGTCCAGACGCAATTCTATCTCGCGCGCACCTTCCGGGGGCCGGGCCGCGACGCGCGCAACGATTTCGAGGGCTATAATCTGACCGACGCCATCCTGCGCTATCAGACCCGGCTCGGCGGCATCAGCCTTGCGGTGCAGAATCTGTTCGACCGGCAATATATCAGCTATGCGAGCGACACCCAGCGACCGACGGACAATTTCTTCAACTTCGCCGGCCGCGGACGTACCTTCACGCTCGGCTGGGATTATCGTTTCTAGGCATGGCCCACCGATGATGAAACTGCTCGACACGCTGCACCGCTGGACCGGCGGCCTGATCGGCCTCGTGCTGGCGCTGCTCGGCCTGTCGGGCACCATCCTGCTGCACAAATATGCGTGGATCGGCGTCGCGCATGCCGGCGATCCGCTGCGTACCGACCTTGCGAGCACCGTCGCCGCGACCGAGCGGATCATGGCGCTGCCGCAGGCGCCGCAGGGCATCATCTATGCCAGCGACGGCTTCGGGTTGCACCAGGCGCGCTTCGGCGACGGCGCCGGCCTCTACGCCGACCAGACGGGGCGAGTCGCTACGCAGTGGGCGAGCCAGTGGGAGCGGCCCGAGCTGTGGATCTTCGATTTCCACCATCATCTGTTCACCGGCGACACCGGCGAATGGGTGATCGGCACCGCGGGGCTGTGCGGCCTGTTCTTCATCCTCTCGGGCGTCATCCTGTGGTGGCGCACGCGCCGCACCTTCCGCTTCCGGCTGTGGCCGAAACGGATGAGCCGGCCGGCGATCGTCATGCACCACCGCGACCTCGGCATCGTCGTCGCACCGTTGCTGCTGCTGTCGGTCGTCACCGGCACGATGATGATCTTTCAGCCTTTCGCAATGGCGATGATTGCGCCTTTCGGCTCGCCCGCCGAAGCCGCCAGGGCGATGAAGCCGCCGAAATACCAGGGCGGCCCCCTAGCCGCCAGGCCCGATTACGCGGCAATGCTGGGCGAGGCGCGCCGCCGCTTCCCCGATGCCGAGTTCCGCATCCTCAGCCTGCCCGCGAAGGACGGCGGCCCGATCATGCTGCGGATGCGCCAGCAGGCCGAATGGTTGCCCAACGGCCGCTCGACCCTGTGGTTCGACGCTGCGACGGGCAAGCTGCTCGGCGCGCGCGACGCGCTCGCGATGCCCGCGGGCGCGCAGGCGTTCAACAAGGCCTATCCGATCCATTCGGGCAAGGTCGGCGGCCTTTTGTGGCGGCTCGTCCTGACGATCTCGGGCCTGTCGATGACGATGCTGGGAAGCCTCGCGGTCTGGACCTTCTGGTTCCGGCGCTCGAAGCCGGCGAAACCGCGGGTGAAGGAAGCGGCGTTAGCCGCTTTCCAAAACGCCGCGCGTTAAATCTGGATCACCGCTGTTTTCGTTCGTGCTGACCCCGGATCAAGTCCGGGGGAAGCACTGTTCTTCTTGCGGCGCCAAAGAGAAAGAACGGCCCTTCGACAAGCTCAGGGCGAACGGTGCAGATCATGGTTCGCCGCTCCAGGATTCGCGCAGAGGCGCAGAGATTTCGGTTCACGCGGAGCCGCGTCCGCTTTCCTATTTTACCGGCCGCCCTATATCCTCCCCACAGATGACCCGCGCCCGCGTCCTCCTTCTCACTGCCGCCCTCGGGCCGCTCGACTATCGCGTGCCGCAGGGCACCGAGGCGCCGCTCGGCAGCGTCGTCGTCGCGCCGCTCGGGCCGCGGCGCATGGGCGGCGCGGTATGGGAAGATGCGAGCTTCGGCGCGCCCGATCCGGTCGGCGACAACCGGTTGCGCAACCTGTACGAGGTCGTGCCGGTGCCGCCGGTCCCCGCGCCGCTGCGCCGCCTCGTCGAATGGACGAGCGACTATTATCTCGCCCCGCCGGGCGCGGTGCTGCGGATGGTGCTGCCCGGCGCCGCTTTTGCTGACGCGCGCCGCCCGATCGTCGAATATCGCGCGACGGGCGCGCTTCCGCCGCGGATGACGCCGCAGCGGACGGTGGCGCTCGAGAAGATCGGCGGCCGGCAGGGCACCGTGCGCGAGCTGGCGGCGCTTGCCGAGGTCAGCGACGGAGTGATCCGCGGCCTCGTCCAGGCGGGCGCGCTCGAAGCGGTGAGCGTGTCGGCCGACGCCCCCTATCCCGAGCCCGACCCCGCCTTCGCACCGCCCGCCCTCTCCGCCGAGCAGGCCGCCGCCGCCGGCGAGCTTCGCGACGCCGTCGCCGCCGCACGGTTCGAGACGCTGCTGCTCGACGGCGTCACGGGATCAGGCAAGACCGAAGTCTATATGGAGGCGATTGCCGCCGCGGTCGAAGCGGGCGGGCAGGCGCTCGTCCTGTTGCCCGAGATCGCCCTGACCGAGCCGATGCTGACGCGCTTCGCCGCGCGCTTCGGCTGCGAGCCGGTCGCATGGCATTCGGGGCTGCGTTCGACCGAGCGCCGCCGCGCCTGGCACGCGATCGCGCGCGGCGACGCGAAGATCGTCGTCGGCGCCCGGTCGGCGCTGTTCCTGCCCTATGCCCGGCTGGGCCTGATCGTCGTCGACGAGGCGCACGAAACGAGCTTCAAGCAGGAGGACGGCGTCCATTATCACGCGCGCGACGTCGCGGTGATGCGCGGGGCGTTCGAAAAGCTGCCGGTGGTCCTCGCCAGCGCGACCCCCGCGCTCGAAAGCCTCGCGCAGGTCGAGGCGGGACGCTATCGCCACATCGTCCTGCCCGCGCGCTATGGCGGCGCGACTTTGCCCGACCTCGCGGCGATCGACATGCGGATCGATCCGCCCGACCGCGGCCGCTGGCTGGCGCCGCCGCTCGTCGACGCGCTGGCCGACCGGTTGCAGAAGGGCGAGCAGAGCCTGCTGTTCCTCAACCGGCGGGGCTTCGCGCCGCTGACGCTCTGCCGCACCTGCGGTCATCGCATCCAGTGCCCGAACTGCACCGCGTGGATGGTCGAGCACCGGCTCGTCCATCGCCTCGCCTGCCATCACTGCGGCCATGTCATGCCACCGCCGCGCCTGTGCCCCGAGTGCGAGGACGAGGACAGCCTCGTCGCCTGCGGCCCCGGCGTCGAGCGGATCGCCGACGAGGTCGCCGAACGCTTTCCCGAAGCGCGCACCGCCATCGTCACCAGCGACACCCTATGGTCGCCCGCCAAGGCGGCCGAGTTCGTCGACGCGGTCGAGGGCGGTCTCGTCGACATCATCATCGGCACCCAGCTCGTCACCAAGGGCTATCATTTCCCGAACCTGACGCTGGTCGGGGTGGTCGATGCCGACCTCGGCCTCGACGGCGGCGACCTGCGCGCGTCGGAACGCACCTTCCAGCAGATCGCGCAGGTCGCCGGACGCGCCGGGCGCGGGGTGAAGCCGGGCGAGGTGCTGATCCAAACGCGCGTCCCCGACGCCCCGGTGATGGCGGCGCTGGTCGCGAACGACCGCGAGGGCTTCTACGCCGCGGAGGCCGCCGCGCGGCGGCAGGCGGGGGCACCCCCCTATGGCCGCTTCGCCGCGCTCGTCATCTCGTCGGAGGAGATGGAGGTGGCGCGCGGCGTCGCGCAGCGGCTGGGGGAGAAGGCACCGGTCGCTGACGGTCTCGCCATCTATGGCCCCGCCCCCGCGCCGCTCGCGATGCTGCGCGGACGGCACCGCTTCCGCCTGCTGCTGCACGCCCCGCGCAGCTTCGACCTGCAGGGCGCGATCCGCGACTGGGTCGGACGCATCGACTGGCCCGCCAAGGCGCGCCTCGCGATCGACATAGACCCCTACAGCTTCGTCTGACGACCGATCGGGGCATTGGAATCGCGGGCCGTAGTTGCTAGCCCTCGGCTTCAGGACATCTGTTCGAGGAGCGGGCGAGTGAAATTGCAGGGCTGGGTACGCGCGATCGGCGTCGGAACGGCATTGGCGGCGATGGCGATCGGTGCCAGCGCGCGCGCCGAATGGTGGCAGGCTGAAACCGCGCATTTCATCGTCTATTCCGAAAGCAAGAAGGACGACGCCGAACAGTTCGCGCGCCTGCTCGAACGCTACGACAATGCGCTGCGCTATCTTCAGGGCTATCCGATTCCGGGGCCCGACATGGGCGAGGCGAACAAGGTGAAAGTGTTCCGCAGCGGCGACATCGACGACATCGCCTATGTCGCCGGAGCGCCGGGGTCGGGCATCGCGGGTTTCTATATCCCGCGCGCCGGCTCGACCGTCGCCTTCGTCCCCGCGCGCGAAAAGCGCCGCGACATGAGCAGCGTCCGGCGCAGCAGCAGCGGCCCGACCCTCGACACCGAACAGGTGCTGTTCCACGAATATACGCACCATTTCATGCTGACCAATTTCAGCACCGCCTATCCCGCCTGGTATTCGGAAGGGTTCGCCGAGCTGTACAGCACGGTCGAGTTCCGCGACGACGGCAGCTTCGTCGGCGGGCTGGTGCCGCAGGCGCGCGGCGCCGCGCTCAAGCAATTGCCCGACGTGCGATTGTCCCGCCTGTTCGACCACAAGGTGAAGCTGACCGGGCTCGAGCAGTATCAATCCTACGCCTTCGGCTGGCTGCTGTCGCACTATCTGAACTTCAACGAAGAGCGCCGGGGGCAGCTTCCCGCCTATCTGGCGGCGCTCAACAAGGGCGAGGACAGCCTGACCGCAGCGAAACGGATCTTCGGCAACCTCGACACGCTGCAGGCCGAGCTGCGCAAATACAAGGGCCGCAACCAGTTCCCGGTGATGGTCTCGCCGCCGAACGCGGTTCCCGAGCCCGCGGTGGCGCTGCGCCAGCTGCCCCCGGCCGAGGAAGCGCTGATGCGCGAATATATCCGTTCGCAGCGCGGCGTCGACCGCAAGGAGGCAAAGGATGTCGCGCGCGACCTGTCCGGCAAGGGCGCGGCCTATCCCGACAATCTGAAAGCGCAGCTGATCGTCGCCGAGGCGCATCTGGACGCGAGGAATTTCGACGAGGCCGAAGCCGCGGCAAAGCGCGCGCTGGCGCTGGCGCCCGACAGCTCCTTCGCCAATTTCCTGATGGGTTCGATCTTCCTGGCGCGTGCCGACGAAAACAAGGACAAGGCGCTGTATGCCCAGGCACGCCCGTGGCTGGTCAAGGCGCATAAGCTCGACCAGAAGGACCCGCGGCCGATGATCGGCTATTACATGTCCTATCGCGAGGCGGGCGAGCCGATTCCCGAGGACGCGCTGGTCATCCTCGAAAGCGCGTGGGACTATGCCAAATATGACGCGCTCTATCGGCTGATCCTGGCGCGCCAGCTGCTCGACGAGAACAAGGGCGACCTCGCGCGATCGGTGCTGTCGCCGATCGCCTTCGCCGCGCACGGCACCGAAAAGGAAAACAAGATTCGCGCGACCGTCGACCTGATCGACGAGAGCAAGATCGACGAAGCCCGCGCCAAGCTGGCCGAAATCTTCAAGGAAGCCGAGGACCGGCAGAAAGGCAGGAAAGGCTAGGATCGCCGCCGTCCCGGCTTTCCTTCGTCACGGCGAGCGAAGCGAAACCGTGACGAGGCGACGCCTATGGAGCATCGTCTCCGGACGACATGAGCTTGCGGATTCCGAGCGTGACGGCGACGACCGCGAAACCGAGAACGGCAAGCAGGACCGACATCAGCAATCCCACCGCGTTCGAATGGCCGATGAGCGCCTCGTCCTCGATATCAGCCGTCCAGAAATGGCAGAAGCTAGCGGCGCTCAGCAGCCCGATGAGAAGCATCGACCATCCGGCGCCCGCGACGCCGTAACGGGCAACGAAAACCGGCGCGGCGAGGACCATTGCGAATCCCAGCACGCCCGACCAACTCAACAGCCAGTCCAGCACGGCCACCATCCCCTCCCCCACGATGTGTCCCGCCCTGAAGACGAGATTCGGCGCCTGTCCGTTCAACCTGCCAGCAGGTCCCGCGTTTCCTTTTCGTCCAGCGGATCCTGATCTTCGGGACGGACATCGCAAAATCCTACGACGCGCTCGACGCGCAAACCGTGGTCGATCGTCAGGACGAGACTCGCCCGCCAACTCAGGCCGTCTTCCAGCATCTTCAATATCGGCGTCACCTCTTCCATGACGATTGCTCTGGATGCATCGGCAATCCGTTCGGTGTCGCGAAAATAGGCGCCCCGCCTTTCGCTCTCCGGCCGTGGGACCTCTATCATCCCCGAAAACAACCCCATGCCATCTTCTTCAATGACATGTTTTCCGGACGTAACGGCGGCCTCGCCGGGCGCCCGCCAATAACCGCGCCCGCCCTCGCGCCTGAACTTGAGCGTGTGACGGTCGAACCGCTCGTTCACCATTTCGCATTGGTAATGGACGATGGGCTGGGTGAGGTTTTCCGGATCCGGAATCCACGGCGGCACCGGACTCATCAGCAGAAAATACAGCATGCCCCTCCCCTTTGTCCGCCGGATGTCCGCGCGCGCATCGCAGTCAACATGAGCGGGGGGCCAGCGCCAGTGCGCGCTCATGCGATATTTGG
The DNA here is from genome assembly GCF_001725095.1 of Sphingopyxis sp. SCN 67-31. NCBI lineage: Bacteria > Pseudomonadati > Pseudomonadota > Alphaproteobacteria > Sphingomonadales > Sphingopyxidaceae > Sphingopyxis > Sphingopyxis sp. SCN 67-31. The sequence goes on from NZ_MEFH01000066.1 coordinate 40,869, forward strand.
AGGCCCGAGCCGGAATCGAACCGGCGTATACGGATTTGCAGTCCGCTGCGTCACCACTCCGCCATCGGGCCTCAGGCGCTCAAAATGCGTGGAGAAGCGCCCCTAGCGATTTCGTCGCGCACTGGCAATCCGCTTGTTGCGCAATTTTCGGTAGCACGCCGCCGCTTCGGCCGCGACGAGGCTTGGCGCAGGGCGTCCGGACGGCTATGCGCGGCGGCAGCCGGACTTCGTTGCTGTATTATCATTGCAATACAGCGCGGCATGGGCTAGAAGCTCCCGGCGGAAACGAACGAAACAGCAGAATCGGAAACCGGCTGATGGCAACCAAATACAGCGAATTGAGCGCGGCGGCGATGCGGGCGGCGATGGTCGACAGCCAGCTTCGCACCAGCGATGTCATCGATCCCGCCATCGTCGCAGCGATGGGGGCCGTCCCGCGCGAGGCGCATGTGCCCGCGCAGTTGGCGAGCGTCGCCTATATCGACCGTGCGATCGCGCTCGGCGGCGACCGGATGCTTAACCCGCCGCTCGTCACCGGACGGATGCTCGTCGCCGCCGATATCCAGCCGGGGCAGAAGGTGCTGCTGATCGGCGGCGCGACCGGCTATGTGGCGCGGCTGCTCGCCATGCTGGGCGCCAAGGTTCATGCGGTCGAGGAATCGCCAGAGCTGATCGCGGTCGCCCGCGCCGCCGCGGCCGACACCGACATCCGCTGGATCGAGGGGCCCCTCACCGCCGGCGCGCCCGACGCCGCGCCCTTCGATCGCATCATCATCGACGGCGCGATCGAGCAGTTGCCCGACACGCTGGTCGGCCAGCTCGCACGGCGCGGCCGTCTGGTCGCAGCACGGCGCGACGGCACGGTTACGCGGCTGGTGCAGGGCATCAAGACCGACGGCACGCTGGCGCTGCGCCCATTTGCCGACATGGACGTCGCGCCGCTGCCGGGATTCGCGGCGCCCCGGGGCTTCCGCTTCTGATTCTCCCCTTCCCTCTGGTTCAGGCTGGCAACAGGATGCACGACTCCGACATGAAACCCGTTCGCCGGGGATATTGGCTTGCCGGCATCGCCGCCGGGGCGTTCCTGCTGACCGCGACGCCGGCCGCCGCCGAGACGCTGCAGGGCGCGCTCGCCAAGGCCTATGAGAACAACCCGACGCTGACCGCCGCGCGCGCCGGACAGCGGGCGAACGACGAGAATGTCCCGATCCAGCGGAGCCAGGGCCTGCCGTCGCTTGGCGCGCAGGGCGATTATAGCGAAAATCTGGTGAAGCCCGGCAACAGCTTTTCCTCACCGACGCGGCTGATCGACGCCGGCGGCCGGCTTTCTGTCCCCATCTATCAGGGCGGCGCGGTGCGCAACGCGGTGCGCGCCGCACAATATCGCGTCGAGGCCGGGCAGGCGGACCTGCGCGCGACCGAGGCGAGCGTCTTCGCGCAGGTCGTCGGCGCCTATATGGACGTGATCCGCGACACCGCGATCGTCCAGCTCAATCAAAAGAATGTGTCGGTGCTCCGCACCAATTTGCAGGCGACCAGCGACCGGTTCGAGATCGGCGACCTGACGCGCACCGACGTCGCCCAGTCGCAGGCGCGACTCGCGCTCGCCGAGGGCGACCTGCGCAGCGCCGAGGCGAATCTGATCGCCAGCCGCGAAACCTATATCCGCCTCGTCGGCGAGGCGCCGGTCGACCTCCAGCCGCCGCCGCCGCTGCCCGGCCTGCCCGCCAGCGCCGAGGACGCGGTCACGATCGCGCTGCGGGACAATCCCGACATCGACGCGGCGGACCAGCTCGTCCACGCCGCGCGCGCCGACATCGGCGTCGCGCGCGCCTCGCGCATGCCCAAGCTCGACGGCACCGTCAGCGGCAATTACACCAATTTCCTCGGCTCGGCGTCGAGCGGCGTTCCCGGCGTCGGCGTGTCGCAGAGCCAGACCAGCGCCGCCGCCGGCGTCACGCTGACGCTGCCGCTGTTCCAGGGCGGGCGGCCGTCGGCGCAGGTCCGTCAGGCGCAGGCGCGCACGAGCCAGGCGATCGAGACCTATGTCGCGACCGAGCGCGACGTGATCGCGCAGACGCGCGGCGCCTATGCCGCATGGCAGGCGAACGAGCGCGTCATCGCCGCGACCGAGCAGGCGGTCGGTGCCAACGCGCTGTCGCTGGAAGGGGTTCGCGCCGAGAACAGCGTCGGCACCCGCTCGATCCTCGACATATTGAATGCCGAGCAGGAATATCTGAACGCGCAGGTCCAGCTCGTCTCGGCGCGGCGCAACAGCTATGTCGCGGCCTTCTCGGTCCTCGCGGCGATGGGCAAGGCCGAGGCGCGCGACCTGGGGATCGAGGGCGGCCCGCTCTACGATCCGGCGGTCAATTACGAGCGCGTGCGCGGCCAGATCTGGGATTGGGCCGACGATCCCGCGCCGCAGCAGCAGGCGACCGATACGCGCGCGGTGCCCGCCGCCGATGCCGGCGTCCCGGCCGACGCCAGCAACCTGCCGCACCAATAGGGCGTTCCAGCAGGGCGAAAACGGCCGACGACCCCGAAAACGCGGCAAAACGCAAATCCGGGGCGCCGGGCGTGAAATCCGCAATCTGGGGCTTGGCAAGCCCCGCCCCGGACCTTTATGATCGTGGTTAACGCCCGCCGCGCGGGTTCACCGAAGGGGGCAAGGATGGGCGATCTGTCGCGAGAGCCGTCGATGGAAGATATCTTGTCGTCGATCCGGCGCGTCATCGCCCGTGACGAGGCGCCGGGCACGGCGCGCGCCACGCGCACCCCGGCCGACGACATCCTCGACCTGCAGGAGGAAGAAGCAGCGGTGGACGCGCCTCAGGATGCCGCGACAGCGGCGCCGGGCGGCGAGGAACTCGTGTCGGCCGCCAGCGCCGATGCCGCGCGCCAGTCGCTCGACGCGCTGACCGCCGCCGTCGCGCCCGGCACGGCCACATCGCCCGCACCGCCGACCGGCGGCCGCACGATGGAAGAGGTGGTGATCGACACGCTCCGCCCGATGCTGAAGGACTGGCTCGACGCCAACTTGCCGGCGATCGTCGAGACGATGGTCGCAAAGGAGATCAGCCGGATCACCGGCCACCGGCTCTAGGCGGTCTTCTCCGAACGCTGGGAAAGCGAAGGCGGACGCGACCTCGTCCGCCCGCTCTCAGGAGCGCTTAGCTGCGATATACCGCTCCACTTGATCTTCCAGCAGGTCAAGCGGCAATGCGCCTTCGCCCAGCACCGCCTCGCGAAATTCGCGGATATCGAAGCGGGGACCGAGTTCGCGTTCAGCGCGCGCGCGCAGTTCGGCGATCTTGAGCTGGCCGACCATGTAGCTCGTCGCCTGTCCCGGCCAGTTGAAATAGCGGTCGACCTCGCGCGCGATGTCGGTATCCGACACCGAACTGTTCGACCGGAAATATTCGATGGCCTGCTCGCGGGTCCAGCGCTTGGAATGGATGCCGGTATCGAGCACCAGCCGGATCGCGCGCCATACCTGCAGCGACAGCATCCCGAAGCGGTCATAGGGGTCCTTGTACAGCCCCATCTCGTTCGCCAGCCGCTCCGAATAGAGTCCCCAGCCTTCCATATAGGCGCCATAGCCGCCGAACCGGCGGAATTTGGGCAGTCCCGCCAGTTCCTGCTGGCGCGCGATCTGGAAATGATGCCCCGGCGCGCCTTCGTGCGCGGCGATGGCGGCAACCTGCACCTTCTGCGTCTGGTTCATGTCGATCAGGTTGACGTAATAGATGCCGGGACGCGAACCGTCGGCGGACGGCGAATTGTAGAAAGCGGTCGACGCGGTCGCCTCGCGCCACTTCTCCACCGCGCGCACCTCCAGCGCCGCCTTGGGCAGGACGGAGAAATAGCGCGGTGCCGCCGCCATCGCCGCGGCGATCACCCCGCGCGCATCGTGCAGATACGCTTCGCGGCCGGCCTCGCTGTTCGGATATTTGAACTGGGGGTCGGTGCGGATGTGGTCGAAGAACTGCTCGAGCGTGCCGTCGAAGCCGACTTCGCGCTTGATCGCCTCCATCTCCTGCCGGATCGCCGCCACCTGCGCGAGGCCCAGCCCGTGAATCTGGTCGGCGGTGAGGTCGGTGGTCGTCGAACGCTTCAGTCGGTCGGCGTAATAGGCCTCGCCATCGGGCAGGCTCCACACACCGAAATTGCCCTTCGATTGCGGCTCGATCTCGTCGAGCGCCGCGATCAGCGCGTCGTAGCCGCGTTGGAACGGCCCAGTCAGCGCGGCGCCGGCTTCCTGCAACAGCTTGTCCTTCGCCGCGGCCGGCGCGTCGAGCGCGGTCACCTTCTTGCGGAAATCCGCCATCAGCGTCGAATCGGCGCCGCCATCGAAGGGCGCGCCGGTGATGACCTTGCGCGCATCGGCGCGCGCGGGCGCGAAATTGACCTTGTTCGGCACGATTCCCGCCGCGGCCTGCTCGCGCATCGACGCCGCGACCTCGCGCATCACGCGCTCTGTATCGCGCAGGCGGGCGATATAGGCTTCGGCGTCCGCGACGCTGTCGATCTTGTGGTTGTTGATGAGCAGCACGGGAATCTGGCCCGCCGGGCTGCCATTCGTCGTGACCGGGAACCGCAGTTTGCGGAACCGGGCCGATTCGCGGCCGCGTTCGACCTCATATTCGAACAGCCGGTAGCTGACCCGGGCGCGCTCGCCGAGTTGTTCAGGCCGGAAGCGGGCGTGCAGGTCCTGAAGCTGTCGCTCGGCCAGTGCCTGTTCGCGCACCGCGGCGGCATCGGTATAATCGTCGAGCCGCTCATAGTCGGTCTTGAACCCCAGCCGCGTCTGCTCCTCGGGACTCAGCTTCACCCGCTCGTCATAGGCGCGGTCGAGAAATTCAAGCAGCGCTTCGTCCTGGGTGCCCGCCGGCGCCACCTGCGCCAGCGCGGGGGCGATCGCGGGGCCGAACGGCAGCGCGGGGAACAGCAACAGAGCAAGGGCCAGACGCATCATATTCTCCTGATCGAATGGTATCGCTTGTAACCGCGCTTCGGCCCGGCGCAATTGCCGCTCGTCGAATTTGGCGGCAGTTCCGTCGCGTGCGCTGGCTTCGTCGTTTATCATGATGGTGTAAGCGTGTAGGTCGTTCCTTCACTCTTCAACCTGACGGGAGCCGATATTGAGCGCGAGCATGGACGACCCCGGCCTGAGTTCCAGGCCGCTTCGGATCGGTGAGGTCGCGCCCGATTTTCAGGCGCGCACGACGATGGGCGAATTGCGCCTGTCCGACTATCGCGGCCGCTGGGTGCTGCTGTTCTCGCATCCGGGCGACTTCACGCCGGTGTGCACCAGCGAATTCGTCGCCCTCTCGCGCGCCGTCGATCGGTTCGATGCACTGAACTGCGCGCTCGTCGCGATATCGGTCGACAGCCTTTATGCGCATCTGGGCTGGATCCGTGCGATCCGCGACCATTTCGGCGTGACGGTCGGCTTTCCGATCGTCGAGGATCCGTCGATGGTGATCGGCCGCGCCTATGGGATGATCGCGGCGGACGCGATCGACGCGGCGACGCTGCGCGCGACTTTCTTCATCGACCCGGACGGCGTCGTCCGCGCCCGCATCTGCTATCCCGCCACCGTCGGACGGTCGGTCGAGGAACTGCTGCGCGTCGTCGCCGCGCTGCAACGGGTCGACCGCGACAATGTCGTGACGCCCGAAGGCTGGCGCCCGGGCGACGACGTGCTGCTGCCGCCCTGCCAGGACCAGGCGTCGGCGCTCAATGCGGCGGAAGGGCCCTGCTGGTTCCACCAGACGCGGGCCGACAGCGATGGAAAGGCAAGCCGGTGACGCGCTTCACGGAGACCGAACTCGGTACGATCGCGACGCTCCTGAAGGCGCTTGCGCATGACGTGCGGCTCAAGCTGGTGCACACGCTGCTCGAAAGAGGCGAAACGTCGGTGGGCGAACTGGAAGCCCTGACCGGCATCGGCCAGCCGGGCCTGTCGCAGCAGCTTGCGATTCTGCGAAAGGCGGAGCTGGTGCGGACGCGCCGCGACGCGAAGCTCGTTTTCTACAGCCTCGTCCCCGAAACGCTGCAAGGCACGGCAAAATTGCTCCGCGCCCTGTCAACCTCTCCGCACGAAGCGCCCGGGCCGGAGCAGGCGGGCGCACGATCGCGCGTGCGGAGTTCGGCAGCCAGCTTCGCCAAGATGGTTTGAGGTTTGTGGGGATTCGGATAGCGGCGGATCTTCTCGTCACCCTGAACCTGTTTGGCAATTATCCCCTTCCGACAGGTGAGCGTTCCCCGGCGAAAGCCGGGGTCCAGCTACGTGCGCCTGCCTCGCATGGACCCCGGCTTTCGCCGGGGATCACCAGCG
>NZ_MEFH01000067.1:0-48709 GCF_001725095.1 Sphingopyxis sp. SCN 67-31
CCCGTTTATCCCCTACACACACCTTGGCGCCATCCGCGTGAATCGACTCGCCGCCTAAGTTGCTGTAACCGAGGGCGATGGCATACGACGCGCTTTTCAATGCGCCCAAAAGTTTAGCACAAGCTCCTGTCTGGACGCGTAGCGATCCAGAAAAGGCTGTGCTGTGGTTCGATGTCCCCATTGAGATCGACGGATTGGTCGTGGCGAACTTCACGCTACACGGAGAGTGTAGGCTTGATTTGCAGGATCAGAACGTCGGCCTTGAGCTAATCCATCGTTCCGCTGGGGGCTATCGGCGGCGAGCACTTGGCAGACTGGATTGGCTGTCGATCAAGGGTGGCCACACCAACAAAAAGCGCCGGGGCTGGCCCTACCCATGCCCTCGCACACCCCCGACGCATTATCACTCATTCGATCTCAACTGGTTGGGGGACACAAACATGAGACCCGGAGACCTGCCTGTCGCAGACGGAATTGACGGGGAACTTCAAACGTTTGAGTCGATGAGGGCTATGGCAGGTTTCTTGTTCAGAATCAGCAACATAGAGCTTGTCCCCCGCCCCCCTTGGGTGTATACGTTGGTGTAGCATGGCGACACTACCACGCCTCGACACGATCCTGACTGACGCGGTCGAAAAGGCCGTGCGCGATCTTGTATGCCTGAAGAGTTGGGGCGATGCGGCGTTCGTCAATCTGCCGCTCATTGCGCCTGACGGATCAAGCATCACAGTCAGAGTGAAGAGGATCGACGGCGGGTTTCAGGTGGACGATGCTGGCTTCACTTACCGTGACCTTCTCCGTGCTGGCTCGGACCGCTCATTCGCCAAGCAAGCCTCGCTTTATGCCCATCGCAAGGAGCTTGAGGTCGAAGGTAGAATGATTCTGGTGCGCGTAGATGGGGATGATCTGCAACGCGCAATTTGCGATGTAGGTAGCGTCTCGTGGCAGGTGCTTGAGAAGGTCTATTCCCGGCTCGACGAACAGGAAACGCAGATTGAAGAAGGGTTGCGTGAGCGGCTTCAATCAGTTTTTGGTGAGGGCCATCTTGACCCAAGGCAGGACATTGTCGGATTATCGACTAATGAGTGGAAGGTTTCCGCCATCGTCCATGTGGATGGCAAGCTCGCCGTGTTCCAGGCCGTGGGCGACCACGCCAATTCAATATATCGCGTAAGTGCTGCATTCCATGACATTGCCGCATTGCCAGACCCGCCAACTCTCATTTCAGTCGTTAAGAACCGCAAGGCGCTTGGCACTCGCCTATCTCTACTGGCGCAGGCGGGTCATGTGATCGAAGAGGGGCAAGCTGACGAAGTCTATCGGAGGGCAGTGGCATGACCCGTTTGACGCTCGCCCAAGCTCTTTCAGAGGGGCGATTGCAGGACTTCGCCGAGCAAGCTGAGGCTGATGGTATCGGCCCCGCCGATCGCGCTCAATTCGATGCTCTGGTGGGGCGCGTCACAGCGCCCCTACCAGAAGGTCAAACATCCCGTTCACCCGTTCGCGGTTCGAAGCGCGGAAAGTGAATTCGCTCAGATAGCGGTTCATATAGCGTCCGCTGATCTGCACGTGAGTTGACCGGATCGAAGCCTTGAACAGCCGCCAGAAGCCTTCAACGGTGTTCACGTGGTGGTTTTCGCCAGTCTTGTAGTCGTAGAAGGCGTATTCCTTGCGGCCATGCTTCACAGCGCCATGCTGGAAGCCGTCACCAGTGAGTAAGTTGTAGCTGTAGAGTTCATCAGTCGAAACAACCGAACCCGGCTCCACGTTGTCCAGAACGACGCTGCGCAGGGTGTCCTTCTTTACGTCCGGGATCACAACGGCCTTCATGTTGCCGTCACGCGATGCCAGACCCATGACAATGGTCTTGCCGGGAGCGCCACGGCCCCGCTTACCGCCCGACCGGCGACCGCCGACATAGGCCTCGTCCAGTTCAATATGGCCGGACAGCAGCGCGTCGAACGATTGCGCCTTCATGGTGAGTTCGCGGATTTGCTGCCCGATCCGCCAGCCCGTCTTGTAGGTGACGCCGAGTTGCCGTTGCAGTTCCTTGCCGCTCACGCCGTGGCGAGTGGTGCAGAACAGATACATCGCATAGAACCAGCTAACCAGCGGGGTGCGGGTATCGTGCAGGATGGTGTTTGCGGTTGGCGCGATCTGGTGAAGGCAATGCGGGCAGGCATATACCCGGCGCTTCGCCAGCTTGTGGAACTGGCCTTCTACGCCGCAAGACGGGCAGTGCATGAACGTGCCGCCGAAGCGCACGGCCATGATGTGTTCAAGGCAGGCCTGCTCGTCTGGGAACCGCTGAAAGAACTCCCGGACGGAGAACTCTGGGCTGCTGGAAGGTGATTTCTTGTCCATGCCCATTGTATAGCCGAGCGGCTAACGTGGGTCAAGGGGATAAACGGGTAAACGAGCGCATTGCTATTGGGCTTGCCAAAGGCCGCATCGTCATAAAGCGATCCGGGCAGGCACCCCTGGCCGATACGGCCGCGAAGACTGAGGTCGGTAATTTCCACATCGCCAATTCGGTCGATTCCGGGATCGGTCGTGCACAATTGCTTGGCCGACCGCGACCGATTGTCGTCTTCCGAAAAATGCTGCCAGATGACATTGGCCTTGAAACGGTCGCTGGGCTCCCACTGGGCCGACACGCGCGTCGACCACAGGTCGCGCCCGTTGATGCGGGTGCCGAGGAAGTTGTTGTAATCGAAACCGTCGCGCTTGGTCCACGCGCCGGCGGCGCGAACGGCCAGCGTGTCGGACAGCGGCACGTTCAGCATCCCGCTGAGGCGCGTCGTGCTGTAGTTGCCGACTTCGCCCTTCACTTCCCCCGCGAAGGCGCGCGTGTCGGGAAGGGCGGGAATCATGTTGACGACACCGGCCGTCGCATTGCGGCCATAGAGCGTGCCCTGCGGCCCGCGCAGCACTTCGATACGCTGCATGTCGAAGAATTCGGCTTCGAACAGGCGATTGCGGACGAGCGGCGTTGAGTTGAAGCTGACGGCGACCGCCGGATCGCTCGTTGCGGAAATGGACTGCGTCCCGATCCCGCGGATCGAGAAATTATACATGCTGAAATTGGTCTTGGTGAAACTGACGTTCGGGACGGCGCGCAACAACTCCGCCCCGCCTTCGATCTTCAGATCGTCCAGCCGGTTCGACGACAGCGCCGTCATCGCGATCGGCACGTCGATGATCTTCTCTTCCTTCCGCTGCGCCGTGACGACAATTTCCGACCCATCGTCGATCTCGTTGCGCGCGGCGGGCGGCGGGGTCGCGGCGCGTTCGACGACATAAGCTCCCTGCGCGGTATGGCGGGCGCGCAGGCCGCTTCCCCGCAAAGCCGCGTCCAGCGCCTGACCGGCGGTCAGCGCGCCGCGCACCGCTGGGGCGTTGCGTCCCCGCACGTCGCCCGCCTGAAAGACGACCTCACTGCCGGTCTGCCGCCCGATCTGGGTCAGCGTGTTCGCGAGCGCCTGCGCCGGAATGTCGAGTTGCTTCGCTTCGGCCGCCTGCGCCTGCGCCGCGCCGGCCGCGCTCACCGCCAGCGTGGCGACCCCCAGATACATCGCCGCCTTGAACGAAAATGCGGTGCGTGTAGCGAATGCCATGCTTGCCCCTCCCTCTGTGATGCTCCGCGCCGGTTGACGGCGTCGGACATCAGAACGTGAGCGGGCGAAAAATCCGCATCGGAAATGTGCAGAAAATTTCCGCACAGCCCGCAGTGCTGCCTTACCGTAGCGTCATGGCGCTCCTTCTCTCAGTCCCTCCGCTTCGCATTCTCCCTCCGTCGTCACCCTGAACTTGTTTGGGATATATACCCTTCAGGCAAGCTAGGAGCTGTTCCCCGGCGAAAGCCGGGGTCCAGATGGCACGGCGCTGCCCCGCATGGACCCCGGCTTTCGCCGGGGAACAGTTCCTTGTCGAAAAGGGATAATTGCCAACCTGTTTCAGGGGCCATCGCCTGCCCTCGAATAAACGCGGCCTTGAAGGAGAGGCCTGGCCTTGGATGCCGAAACAAGTTCAGCATGACGGAAGAAGAGAGACCGGTTGCGGGCGAGAGATCAACGCCCGGCGCGCAATTCGACCCCACCGTCGGGCAGCGAGCGCTGGCGGACAGGCAGAAGCTCGCCGACGATGGCGGCGAAGCGTTCGGGGCTGCCGGTGCGGAACACGCCGCTGACGCGCAGATTGCCGGTCGCGGGATCGTCGATGACGAGTTGCTTGCCCGAATAGCGGTTCATTTCGGCAACGGCCTCGGCCAGCGTCGCGTCGTTGAACTCGACGAAGCCCTCGCGCCAGCGAAGCTGCTGGTCGATGTCGGCCTTGAACTTCACGGGCCGCGCGCCGTCGGACACGAGCAGCGCCTCGCCGGGGGCGAGAACGGCGGGGATCATGACAGGCGCATCGGCGGCGGGCCGATCCTCGCCCTCGTCAACGACGACCTTGCCCTCGACCAGCGTGACCTTCATGCGGTCGGAGTCGAGCAAGCGGACCTCGAAGATCGTGCCGAGCGCGGTGACCTGCTTCGCGCCCGCCTGAACGACGAAGGGACGATGCGGGTCCTTCGCGACCTCGAACAGCGCCTGCCCGCGCAGCAGGCGGACGAGGCGGCGGTCGGCGACGTAGCCGACGCGGATCGCGCTGTCGGTGTTGAGGGTGATCGCGCTGCCGTCGGCAAGGCGGACGGTGCGGCGCTCGCCCCTGGCGGTGGCGAACTCGCCGCTGTCGGGTGCCTTGGGGGCGGCGGCGGTCGCCGGGACGGATCGGGCCGCGACCTGCGGGGCGTCGGTCTTCTGACCGAACGGCAGATAATCGGTGCCCAGCGCGACCGCCGCGAGCAGCGAGGCCGCGATACCGACGCCGATCCCGGCCCACAGGCCGCGCCGCGGTTCCTTCCCGGCCGCGAGCGCCGAGGCGCGCAGGGCGTCCAGCGCGGGGTCATCCGGCACGCTGTCGAACAGGTTCCATGCGGCTTCGGCCTTGGCGAAAGCGGCGGCGTTCGCGGCCGATTCCGCGCGCCAGGCGTCGAACTCGTCCTGTTCCTCTGGGCCGAGCGGTCCCGCGTCGATGCGGACGAGCCACGCGGCGGCGGCCTCGTCGGGCGCCAGTCCGCGCAGGGTCGAGGGAAAGGGGATTGTCATCACTCGAAGTCGATCCTTCGCATGATGTGGGTGATGGCGCGCTGCATATGCTTCTCCACCGCGCTCACGGATATTCCGAGCCGCTTCGCTATGTCGTTCAGGCGCATGCCTTCGAGCCGTCTCAGCACAAATATCACCCGGGTCCGTTCCGGCAGTTCGAGCAGCACGGCGGTCGCCCGCGCAAGCTGTTGCCGATCCATCAGAACGTGCTCGGGCGAGAAATCCGCACCCCCATGCCGATTTTGATCGAATGGTTCGTGGGCGTCCGAATGGCGCGTCACTTTCTTGCGCAGATGATCGGTCAGGACGCTGCTGGCGGTCTCGAACACATAGGCGCTGAGATTCTGGCGTTCGAGTTCGGAGGCGCCGCCGCGCTTGATAAGGCGCTCGAACACCTCCTGCACCATGTCCTCCAGATCGGCGCGGTCGCGCGTGCGGCGGCCGAACCAGCTGAGCAGCGAGCGGCGGAAATCGCGGTCGAGCCGGTCGAGCGCCGCCCTGTCTTCCTCGCTATATTCGTATCGGCGTTGTCGTCTGACCATGTCCCTCACCCTCGCGCGCGAGGATGATTCACAATTTCCATGGCCGCAAGACGGGTTGTGGGTGGACGGGGTCCGCTACAGCGCCTGCTCCCATTCGGCCGCGTCGAAGCCCAGCAATACCCCGCCATCATGGACCACGACCGGGCGTTTGATGGCCGAGGGATTCGCGATCATGATCGCTATCGCCTTCGCGGCGTCCAGATCGGCTTTCACCTCGTCGGGCAGTTTCCGGAACGTCGTGCCGGACCGGTTGAGCAGCTTTTCCCAACCGAATCGGCGGGTCCAGTCCTCCAGCTGGTCGGCGTCGACGCCGCTTTTCTTGTAATCGTGAAACGCATAATCGACGCCGCGATCCGCAAGCCAGGCGCGAGCCTTCTTGACGGTGTCGCAGTTGGGAATCCCGAATAGGGTGACGGGCATTTTCACACCTTCAAATTTCGAATCGGAACAGCGCGTTATTTAATCTTCAGCGTTGCAATGAACGCGCAGTTCAGGGTCATAGCGGCGTCCGGTCGGCAAGGCGAGTGTTCGCGCTCGCCAATTTGCCGCGCAGGGCGCGTGCGAAGCCTTCGTGCAGCGCCGCCGCGATCCCGGGGTTCGCCGCCAGATAGGATCGCAGCGCCTCAGCGGGCACGAACCACAGCCGGGCCCGGGTAGCCAGCGTCACCGTTCCCGTCGCATTCGCTCCGTCGAGCACCGTCGCCTCGCCGATCAGCGCACCGTCGGACAGCAGGCCGACATCGGCGCCGTCGCGCTGGATCGCCGCCTCTCCCTCCGCCAGATAGAAGAGGCTGGGGACGGCCTCGTTCTCGCGGATCAGCACCTCGCCGCGGCGCGCCGAAATCCAGTGCCCCTGGTCGATCAGGCGCCGCGCCTCGACGGGACCGAGGCCGCCGAAATGCAACTGGCGCAACTGCTGCTCCTCGGGCGAGAAAGCGATTCGCGTGTCGCGGATCCAGCCGCGAAGGCCGAGGCCGAAATTGACGAGCGCGAGCAGCGCGAGGAGCAGGGCCACCCCGCCGGGGCCGCGACCGAACAGCGCCATGGGCAGGGCGAGCAGCGCCGCCAGCGCGATTCCGATCCGCACATGATCGATGCGGACGGCAAAGCCTGTCGCGAGCAACAACAACAGGGCGGCATAGCCGAACCAGGCGGAATCGAAGTGTGCCATAGCCTTCGTTTCGCGTTGTGGTCCCGTCGAGACACTTAGGTATGAAACGGTTACCAATTTCCGAACGGCGCGCGGCGGTGCGCCCCCGATCGCGCCTGCCGAAACCGCAGCAAATTACCAGTTTCCGCGGCGCAAGAAAAGCGCGGGTGCATAAATGGGCCGATGATGCTAATTTCCTGTCCTTGCTTCCCTGGCCCATCCGAGCCAAGGCGGCGCGCGAGATTCGATTTTGGAAGCAGAAGACGCAAAAGATGACGCAACCATGGCAACCGCATAGCTGGCGCTCGCACGAGGCCCGCCAGCTTCCGACCTACGCCGACGAGGCCGCACTGAACGCGGCCGAGCGCGAGCTCGCGAGCTATCCGCCGCTGGTCTTCGCGGGCGAGGCGCGGGCGCTGACGGACGAACTCGCGCGGGCGGTCGAAGGCAAGGCTTTCCTGCTGCAGGGCGGCGATTGCGCCGAAAGCTTCGCCGAATTCCATCCGAACAACATCCGCGACACCTTCCGCGTCCTGCTCCAGATGGCGGTCGTGCTGACCTTCGCGTCAAAGGTGCCGGTGGTGAAGGTCGGCCGCATGGCGGGTCAGTTCGCCAAGCCGCGCTCGGCCGACATGGAAGAAGTGAACGGCGTCGAGCTGCCGAGCTATCGCGGCGACATCATCAACGACATCGCGTTCGAGGCGGTGGGACGCGAGCCCGACCCGCGGCGCATGGTCCGCGCCTACAGCCAGGCGGCGGCGACGCTCAACCTGCTGCGCGCCTTCGCGCACGGCGGCTATGCGAACCTGCATCAGGTCAACGCCTGGACGCACGATTTCATGGACCGCAGTCCATGGGCCAAGAAATATCAGGAAACCGCCGCGCGCATTTCCGAGGCGCTCGCTTTCATGGAGGCGTGCGGCGTGACGCCCGAAACGGTCCCGCAGATCAAGGGCACCAGCTTCTACACCAGCCACGAGGCGCTGCTGCTACCCTATGAGCAGGCGCTCACCCGGCAGGACAGCCTGACCGGCGGCTGGTACGACACGTCGGCGCACATGCTGTGGGTCGGCGACCGCACCCGCTTCGAGGGGTCGGCGCATATCGAATATCTGCGCGGCATCGGCAATCCGGTCGGCATGAAATGCGGCCCGACGCTGGAGCCCGACGCGCTGCTGCGGCTGCTCGACACGCTCAACCCGAACCATGTGCCGGGGCGGATGACGCTGATCACCCGCTATGGTCACGACAAGATCGAAGCGCATCTGCCGAAGCTGGTGCGCGCGGTGAAGGAATCGGGTCACCCCGTCGTCTGGTCGTGCGACCCGATGCACGGCAATGTCATCAAGACTTCGACCGGCTACAAGACGCGCCCGTTCGAACGCATCCTCGCCGAGGTACGCGGCTTCTTCGCCGTCCACCGCGCCGAGGGAACGCACGGCAGCGGCATCCACATCGAGATGACCGGCCAGAACGTCACCGAATGCACCGGCGGCGCGATGGACGTGACCCAGATGGACCTCGCCGACCGCTATCACACCCACTGCGACCCACGCCTCAACGCCGGGCAGTCGCTGGAACTGGCGTTCCTGCTGGCCGAGATGCTGAACCAGGAAATGGCCGACCGGGCGAAGCAGGCGGCCTGATAGATAAACGTCGCCCCGGCGAAAGCCGGGGCCACGCACGATCTCGCGCCCGTCAGCCAGCGGCCGCGGCTTTCGCAGGGCGATGGTTTTCGATTGTCCGGTGCGTCATTGTGAACGGAGCGAAGCAATCCATGGCAGTTTACGTCTACTCTGGATTGCCGCGCGGCTTTGCCGCTCGCAATGACGAGAGCGGCGTACGTTCAGTCAGCATCATCTCAGATCAAGACTCGATGCACTAATTCGTCCCCGGCCACCGCTTGGTATCGGCAAAGGCCCGCCCCAGCGCGACGTGCAGGTCGGCATCCTCGGCCGCGCCGCCCAGCGGCACCTTGTCCGAAAATTCGTCGCCGGGTCCGTGGTAGTCGCTTTCCAGAAACGCCTCCAGCAGCCCCATGTCTGAAAAGCTGCCCCCCACCATCAGCGACGGCACGCCCTTGGCACCGAGCGCCCAGCCGTCCTGCCGCTGGATGAAGGGGTCGGCCTCTCCATCGTCGTCGATCGCGCGGCCGAGCGCGGACGCGACCTCGCGCACCAGCGCGTCGTGGGCGGGGCGCCCGCGACCGATCGTCGCGACGGGCGTGCCGCGCGGCGAGACGGCGATAGTGTCGATGTTGAGCGCGACGGTGATGTCGGTCAGCGGCAGCACCGGATGATCGGCGAACCAGCGCGCGCCGAGCAGCCCCTTCTCCTCCGCCGTCGTCGCCATGAAATAGATGTCGCGGTCGGCGCGCGGTCCCTTGGCAAGCCGCCGGGCGACCGCGATCAGCACCGCGATGCCGCTCGCATTGTCGACCGCACCGTTGCAGATGCGGTCGGCCGCCCCTTCGGGCGCGCAGATGCCCAGATGATCCCAATGGCCGAGGAATAGCACCGCCTTGCCGTCGGGTTTTGCGCCCGGCAGCTTCGCGATGATATTATGGCTGTCGACGCTGCGGACGGTCGCCGTCGCCGACAGGTCGGCCGTGACCGGCAGCGCCAGCCCGCGAAAGTCGGCCGCCGCGGCCGCCGCCCGCGCCGTCGCGCCGTCCTCCCCCGCCTTGGCGAACAGGGCGTCGCTCGCCTCGAGCGACAGGAAGCCGCCAATCGGCGGGCCGGCCTTCGCGTCAGCGAGGCGCGTCGTCCGACTGCCCAGCGCATCGCGAAGCTGTGCCCAGGGCAGCGCGTCGGTCGCGATCACCAGCACCGCCGAGGCGCCCGCATCGGCGAGCAGCTGACGCCGTTCGCGATAGCGCGGCAGGTCGTCGCCGAACGGCGCATTGCCCATCAGCATCATCGCCAGCTTGCCGCGCACGTCGGCGTTGACCCGGCCTTCGCCGTCGACGCCATAGCCGACGAAGACCGCCGGCAGGTCCGACAGCGACGCCGCGGCATCGCGGCCGGTCAGGATGACGCCATCCTCCTCGATCGCAAAATCGCGCCCGCGCACCTTGAAATGCGCCTGGCTTCCCGTGGCCTGCGTCTCGACCAGCGGAACCGGCTGGAGCCAGGGGGTGGCGCTACCCTGCACCGGATTCAGCCCCGCCTTCGCCCACTCGCCGACGATATAGGCGATGGCGCGCGCTTCGCCTCCGGTCCCCGGCGCGCGCCCCTCGAAGGCGTCGCCCGACAGGGTGCGGATATGATTGGCAAGTTCGATCTCGGTGACCGGCGCATCGTCCCTGGCCTGGGCGGCGGGGACAGCAAGGGCGACAAGCGCCACGGCGGCAAGCGCGGCGCGGAATTTCGGCGTTTTCATGGATGCGCCGCATGGCATGCCCGCCCCGGGCAGGCAAGGCGCGTTCGTCGAACGACGAAAGGCATCGGCAGGTCATCTTGGCCGCAAAAACCTGCCTCCCCTCCCGCAAGCGGGAGGGGAGAACAGGTGGTCGCATGACAGGATTCACGCGGAGACACGGAGGTATGGAGAAATAGCCTTTTCCGCGCCGCAGCTATTTCTCTCAACCGCAGATTTCGAACCGAGGTCGCGGAATGAGGAAGCCTGTCGGCCTGAACCCTCCGCGATCTCTGCGCCTCTGCGCGAATCTCCTATCCGCGCCCCGCCCGCTCTAGCAACGCCCGTGCCGCAGCAACGTGCATGTCCTCGATCATCCGTCCTTCGTGTCGCTGCGCCCCGCCGGTCGCGGCTGCGACGAGCGCCTCGGCGGCGACGATCTCACGCGGCGACGGAGCGAAGGCGGCGTTGCACGGATCGACTTGTGTCGGGTGGATCAGCGTCTTGCCGTCGAAGCCGAGCCGCCGCCCGTCGGCCGCCTCGGCCGCAAAGCCCGCCGCATCGTCGATGGCGTTATAGACGCCGTCGAAGCACCAGCCGCCTTCGGCCCGCGCGGCAAGCACGATCGCCTGGATCGCGTGGCTCATTGCGCCGCGATCGGTCCCGTCGGGAAGCTTCAGCTCGTGCGCGAGGTCGTTGAGCCCGGCGATCAGCCCGTGCGTCGCCGGGTCGGCGGCGATGTCGCGCGCGGCATAGATGGCGGCGGGCGTCTCGATCATCGCGAACAGCGGCAGGCCGAGTCCGCGCGCGGGAGCGAGATCGGAGGGTGCATCGACCTTGGGCAGCACCACCGCGTCGAGCGCCAGCCCGGCAAGCGCATCGAGATCGGCCGCCTGATGCGCGCTGCCGGTACCGTTGATCCGCACCGCGACGCGCTTGCCGGGAAAGCCCGCGGCGACCGCGGCGCGCATCGCCTCGCGCGCTTCCGCCTTGCGGTCCGCCGGCACCGCATCCTCCAGGTCGACGATCAGCATGTCGGCAGCAAGCCCGCGCGCCTTTTCAAGCGCGCGCGCGTTGGAGGCGGGGACGTAGAGCAGCGAGCGGGGGGCAAAGTCGATCATGCGCTTTTCTGTGGCGCACCCGCGCCATTGCCGCAATAAGGGAAAGGATTTGCAGGAGGGACGACCGATGGAATTCGCACTCGCACTGGTGGTTCTGGCGCTGGTGTTCCTCGTCTGGGCACTGACGCCCGTGCGGCAGGGCTATGCCTATACGATCGAGCGCTTCGGCCGCTACACGCACACCGCCCAGCCCGGGCTCAACTTCATCATGCCGATCTTCGACCGCGTCGGGCGCAAGGTGAACATGATGGAGCAGGTGCTCGACATTCCGGGGCAGGAAATCATCACCAAGGACAATGCGATGGTCGCGGTCGACGGCGTCGTCTTCTTCCAGGTGCTCGACGCCGCCAAGGCCGCCTATGAAGTCAGCGACCTCTACCTCTCGATCATGAACCTGACGACGACCAACCTGCGCACCGTGATGGGGTCGATGGACCTCGACGAGACGCTGTCGAAGCGCGACGAGATCAACACGCGGCTGCTGCATGTCGTCGACGACGCGACGACGCCCTGGGGGGTCAAGATCACCCGCGTCGAGATCAAGGACATCCGCCCGCCCGCAGACATCTCGAACGCGATGGCGCGGCAGATGAAGGCCGAGCGCGAAAAGCGCGCCGCGATCCTCGAGGCCGAAGGTCTGCGCGCCTCCGAAATCCTGCGCGCCGAGGGCGAGAAGCAGGGCCAGATCTTGCAGGCCGAAGGGCGCCGCGAAGCCGCCTTCCGCGACGCCGAGGCGCGCGAGCGCGAGGCGGAGGCAGAGGCGAAGGCGACGCAGATGGTGTCGGACGCGATCGCCAGCGGCAACGCGCAGGCGATCAACTATTTCGTCGCGCAGAAATATGTCGAGGCGGTCAGCCAGTTCGCGACCAGCCCGAACAGCAAGACGATCCTCTTCCCAGTCGAGGCGACGCAGCTGATCGGCACGCTCGGCGGCATCGGCGAACTGGCGCGCGACGCCATCGAACGCAAGGGCGCCTGACGTGCCGGGCTGGCTGTCGCACATGGACCCGCATTGGGTGTGGCTGTCGCTCGGCGTGCTGCTCGCCGCGGCGGAGATCGTCGCGCCGGGTTTCTTCCTCATCTGGCTGGGCGCCGCCGCAATCGTCACCGGGGTCGTCGCCTGGATCGTGCCGATCTCGGTGCCGCTGCAACTTGGCGTTTTCGCGATCCTGTCGTTCATCGCGCTCTACACCGCGCGGCGCTGGCTGAAGGCCAACCCGATCGCGTCCGCCGATCCCCACCTCAACCAGCGCGCCGGGCGGCTGGTCGGCGACGTGCTGACGGTGACGCGGGCGATCGAGGACGGCCGCGGCCGCGCGAAGGTCGGCGACGGCGAATGGCCGGTCCACGGCCCCGACGCCGCCGAGGGCGCCAAGGTCCGCGTCGTCAGCGCCGATGGCGGCGTGCTGGTGGTGGAACCGGCCTGAAACCGCGTCGACGGCCTGCGATCTGCGGGAATCCCGGTTTCCGCATTGTCCTTTTTCCGTCGTGCTGAATTTGTTTCAGCATCCGTGACCCCTGTTCCCCGGCGCAAGCCGGGGTCCTGATAGCTTGGCGCTGCCTCGCGTGGGCGCCGGCTTGCGCCGGGGAACGGCCCCTTGCCAGCATGAAGCAGGCGAAATCCGCACTGGATCGCTTCGCTACGCTCGCAATGACGAAAGCGGGGCTACCCCCCGCGCGGGCGGCTGTAAATCGCGACGACATGGCCCAGCGCGTCGCTGTCGCCGATCAGGCGGAAGCCGAGCTTCTCCGCCACCCGCTCCGACGCCTCGTTGCCGGGATCGATGATGCAGCGCACTTCGGCCGCGTCGAGCGTCGCGTCGGCCCAGCCAAGAACCGCGCGCATCGCCTCCGTCCCCAGGCCCATGCCCCAGTGGTCGGCGTCGAACGCCCAGCCCGCTTCCGGCTGCCCTTCCAGTTCGGCGATGCCGCGGCAGAAATAGGACAGGCCGCCCTGCCCGACCAGCCGGTCGGTCGCCTTGTCGGCGAACACCCAATAGCCATAGCCGAGCACCGGCCACATCCCCGCCGAGCTCAGGAACTTGCCCCACGCGACATCGGGCGCGCGCGGCTCGCCGCCGATGAAGCGCGTCACGCGCGGATCGGCCCACATCGCGATATGGACATCCTTGTCCGACAGGCGATGCTCGCGCAGGCGCAGACGGTCGGTCTCGATGACGGGGGGAGCACTGATCATGGATGCGCCATGCCGCATCGCGCCGCGGACGGCAATCGCCGTCATGCAAGCCCGCGATTTCCGCGAAGGCAGCCGGACGACCGGGAGAGAGAAGACCGGTCCGGCCGCCTTCGCGAAACGCTCTGCTTGCGAAAGCCCGACGCTTCAGGCGGCAGCGGCCGCCGCGGGCGCCGCCGACGAATGCGCGGGCATCAGCGCGTCGGCATAAGCGCCCTCATAGCGGCCGATCAGCGCGCGATCGTCATGGTTCCAGGGGTGGAAGCCCGGCAGGAAATAGGCAAGCCAGGGCCGCAGGCTCTTGCGCAGCACCCCCGGCTTGCCGAGCAGGTACCACCAGATGCGCGCGGTCACCCGCCAGCCGGTCAGCCCGTCCTGCCGTAGCAATATCTTCATGCCGCGGACGCGTTTCGGCCAGAAGCGCGCCGTGACGACGAGCATCATCAGCGACTTCGCCTTCCAGCGCCGCCAGCGGCTCCAGTCCTTCGTCGCGTGAAGCCAGGTGTCGTAGGCGACGCCCTTGTGCTCGATCTCCTCGATCGCATGCCATTTCCACAGCGCGCCCCACTCGGGCTCGGCCCCCTGATACATGGCGGGATCCTTGAGCATGATCGCCGCGAGCATCGCGGTATAATGTTCGAGCGCGATCGTCGCCATCAGGTTGACGATCGGCGGTCGCTGCTTGATCAGTTCCATCACCGCGTCGACATCGGCCTCGAGTTCGGAGAGGTCGTAGCCCGCCTCCTCCGCCTTGCGGTTGAAGACGACATGCTCGCGGCTGTGGATCACTTCCTGCTGGGTGAAGGCGCGAATCTCGCGCGCCAGCTTGTCGGGCACGCCATCGCGGTGGGCTTTCACCGCCTCGATGAACATCGCCTCGCCCTTTGGAAAGGTCACCGACAGCGCGGTGTGGAAGGTCGAGGCGATCGGATCGCCGTTCAGCCACCAGCGCCCCTGCCGGTCGTCGCGACCGAAGCGCATGTCGCGCGGGGTGATCGCCAGATCATGCGGCGTGGGGGAGAGCGAAAGGCTGGACATATCTTCCTCACCGGCGAATAGGGGGTGAAGGCGCGGGGGCGCCTCAGGGGCAAGTATCTAGGAATTACTTACAGTGGTGTCAATAGCAAAGAAGCGACTGAGCCCGGAGGAGAGCCGGTCGGTCGCATTGGAAGCAGCCCGTCAGATATTGATCGAACTGGGGCCGCAGGCGGTGACGCTGAAGGCGGTGGCGGGACGCATCGACCGCACCCACGCCAATCTGCTCCACCATTTCGGCAGCGCGGCAGGCCTGCAAAAGGCCTTGGCCGCCTATCTGGCCGAAACGGTGTGCGACACGATCGCCGCAAAGATGACCGCCTCGCCGCCGGGCGAACGCAACGTGCGCGAGATCGTCGACCTCGCCTTCGACGCTTTCGACAGCGGCGGCGCGGGGGCGTTGGCGACGTGGATGGCGGCGACCGGCAACGACGATTCGCTCGACCCGATCATCGCCGCGATCCACCGGCTGATCGACGGCATGGCCCCCGACGCGCACGAAAAGCGCCTGATGCACGAGGACACACTCGCGCTGGTACTGATGGCGATGGGCGACGCGCACCTCGGCGGCCCGATGGCCGAGGCGCTGGGCCTGCCGCGCGACACCGCGCGCGCGCTGGCGACCGAACTGATCGCCGGGCGGATCGGAACCTTCTGGGCCGAACAGGGCGGGAAGCCGGGCTGCTGACTATCGCCCGGCGCAAGCCGGGGCGACGATCCCTAGCCAAGTCCCCGCCTTCCCCGTAAAGGGCGGCGATGCATTTCCTCGATCAGGCCAAGATCTTCATCAAGTCGGGCGACGGCGGCCCCGGCGCCGTCAGCTTTCGGCGTGAGAAATATATCGAATATGGCGGCCCCGACGGCGGCAACGGCGGCAAGGGCGGCGACGTCGTGTTCGAGGCGGTCGCCGGGCTGAACACGCTGATCGACTTCCGCTATACCCAGCATTTCAAGGCGAGGCGCGGAACCCCCGGCGCGGGCCGCGACCGCACCGGCGCGGGCGGCGACGATCTGGTGATCGAGGTGCCGGTGGGCACGCAGATCCTCGCCGACGATGACGAACGGACGCCGCTCGCCGATCTGACCCGGGCGGGCGAGCGCGTCGTCTTCCTGCGCGGCGGCGACGGCGGGCGCGGCAATGCGAGCTACAAGAGTTCGACCAACCGCGCGCCGCGCCAGCATGGCCCCGGCTGGCCGGGCGAGGAGATGTGGGTGTGGCTGCGGCTGAAGCTGCTCGCCGACGCGGGGCTCGTCGGCCTGCCCAACGCCGGCAAGTCGACCTTCATCAACGCCGTCACCAACGCGCAGGCCAAGGTCGGCGCCTATGCCTTCACCACGACGCGGCCGCAGCTCGGCGTGGTCAGCCACAAGGGTCGCGAATTCGTGATCGCCGACATTCCCGGGCTGATCGAGGGCGCCGCCGACGGCGCTGGGATCGGCGACCGCTTCCTCGGCCATATCGAACGCTGCCGCGTGCTGCTGCACCTCGTCGACGCCAATGATGAGGATGTCGCGACCAGCTATCGCATCGTGCGCGATGAACTAGAGGCCTATGGCGCCGGGCTGACCGACAAGCCGGTGATCGTCGCGCTCAACAAGGTCGACATACTCGACGACGAACTGATCGCGGCGCTATCGGCGGAACTCGCCGAAGAGAGCGGCAAGCCTGTTATGGCGCTCTCGGGCGCGAGCGGCGCGGGGGTCGAGGCAGTGCTCGACAAATTGCTCGAAGCGATCGATCATCCCCAACCAGGCAGCGACGAAAGAGAAGACGCCGGCGGCGACTGGTCGCCGATCTGAACGACCTGACGGGCGAAACCGCAGGCCAGCCGGTTTCGCCCGAAAAGGCGCCATTCCCATTTTTCCCTGTGCGACTCGGGGATATTCGCATTGGCGCGCCGCGCCGCGCGCGCTATCGGCGGCGGCATGATGCTGTTCCCTCCCGCCTCCTGTCCGCGGCTGATCGTCAAGATCGGATCGGCGCTGCTCGTCGATCCCGATGGCGCGGTGCGGCGCGACTGGGTCGCGGGGATCGCCGCCGATATTGCCGCGCGCGCGCGGTCCGAGCAGCAGGTCGCGGTCGTGTCGTCGGGCGCGATCGCGCTGGGCGCGCGGCGGCTGGGGCTCGCCAAGGGCGGGCGCGCGAGCCTGGAGGATGCGCAGGCCGCCGCCGCGACGGGGCAGATCGCGCTGTCGCAAGTTTGGGCCGAGTTGCTCGGTGCCGAGGGGCTGACCGCGGCACAGATGCTCGTCACCCTCGACGACCTCGAACATCGTCGCCGCTACCTCAACGCCGCGGCCACGCTCGACCGGCTGCTCTCGCTGCGCGTCGTGCCGATCATCAACGAGAATGACAGCGTCGCGACCGCCGAAATCCGCTTCGGCGACAACGACCGGCTCGCGGCGCGCGTCGCGCAGGCGGCCGGGGCGGACGGCGTCGTGCTGCTGTCCGACGTCGACGGGCTCTACGACCGCAATCCTGCGATCCCCGGCGCACGTCATATCGCAAGGGTCGAGCGCATCGACGCGCAGATCGAGGCGATGGCCGACGCCGGGTCGGCTTCGGGCATGGGATCGGGCGGCATGGTGTCGAAGATCGCGGCAGCGCGCATCGCCAACGCCGCGGGCGCGCATCTCGCGATCGCATCGGGCCGCATCGACCGGCCGCTGTCGGCCGAGGCGCGGCATACGCTGTTCCTCCCCAAACGGGGGGCCAGCGCGCGCAAGGCGTGGCTCGCGGGACGGCTGACCGTCAAGGGCCGGCTCGCCATCGACGCTGGCGCGGTCCGCGCGCTACAGGGCGGCGCCAGCCTGCTCGCGGCGGGCGTCACCGCCGCCAGCGGTGATTTCGCGCGCGGCGACATCGTCGATATCGCGGGGCCCGACGGGCGCATCGTCGCGCGCGGCCTGTCCGAATATCCGGTCGCCGACGCCGCGGCGATCCTCGGCCTCGGGCGTGACGCGCAGGAGGCGGCGCTCGGCCATACGCCGCGCAGTGCAGTCGTCCATCGCGATCATATGGTGCTGCTGTGATGACGCGCGACCAAATCCTTCCCGTGCCGGGGCGGCTCTGATGCAACCCACGCTGGCGATGACCGGCGCAACCGGCTTCGTCGGGCGCGCGACGCTGCGCCAGGCGGTCGAAGCCGGCTGGCACGTCCGCGCGCTCACCCGCCGGGCGCAGGAGGCGCGCGACGGCGTCACATGGATCGCCGGCGCGCTCGACCGGGCCGACAGCCTTACAGAGATGGTGGCCGGGGCCGATGCGCTGCTCCACATCGCGGGCGTGGTCAACGTCCCGACCCGCGCAGCGTTCGAGGCGGGCAACGCGGTCGCCACGGCGAATGTCGTCGAGGCCGCGCGCGGCGCCGGGGTGCGGCGCTTCGTCCACGTTTCCTCGCTCGCCGCGCGCGAACCCGGCCTGTCGCACTATGGCTGGTCGAAGGCGCGCGCCGAGACGATCGTCGAGGCGAGCGGACTCGACTGGACGATCGTACGCCCGCCCGCCGTCTTCGGCCCCGGGGATACCGAGATGCTCGACCTGTTCCGCATGGCGCGGCGCGGCCTGATGCTGATCCCACCGCGCGGCCGGATGTCGGCGATCTACGTCGACGAACTGGCGCGGCTGCTGGTCGCGCTCGCGGCAGAGCGCCATGCCGGCGTCGGGCAGACCTACGAACCCGACGACGGCCAGCCCGGCGGCTGGTCGCATCGCGGCTTCGCGCGCGCCATCGGCCGCGCCGTCGGGCGCGATCGCGTCGCGACGCTCGCTGTCCCGGCGCCGCTGCTGCACGCCGGAGGCCGACTCGACATGCTGGTGCGCCGCCACCGCGCCAAGCTGACCGCCGACCGCGCCCGCTATATCGCGCATCCGGACTGGGTGGCGGCAGAGGGCGCCTGTCCGCCGCCCGACGTTTGGCGCCCCGCCGTCGACACCGCCGATGCCCTCGCCGAAACGGTGCGCTGGTACCGGCAGGAGGGATGGCTGTGACGCCGTCTCCCCTCCTGCAAGCGCGAGGGGTGATGGGATCGCATTGCCGTCTTCGGCTCTTCGCAATGACGGTTCCATCTCGGATCATCACGCACTAGATTCGCACAATGACCGACACCCCGACCTCCGCCCCGAATCCCGTCGGCCCCTGGGCCATCCCCGTGCGCCGTCGGCTGCCCGGCGACGATGCGCCGCGCGGCACGATCAGCTTTCCGCGCCGGGTCTGGCGGCTGCTCGTGGCGATCAAGGACGGGCTGGCGCTCGTCTTCCTGCTGCTGTTCTTCGCGGCGCTGTTCGGCCTGCTCGCGGGCCGTCCTAACGCCTCGCTGCCGGTCAGCAAGGGCGCGCTCCTCCTCCAGCTCGACGGCATCGTCACCGAACAGCCGGCGGAAATCGACCCGTTCGCGGCGCTGTCGGGCGGCGCGCAGCTTCGCGAATATCGCGTTCGCGACATCGTCCAGGCGCTCGAAACCGCCGCCGACGACAAGCGCGTGACCTCGGTCGTCCTCGATCTCGACCGCTTCCTGGGCGGCGGGCAGGTCTCGCTCGCAGAGATCGGCGCCGCGATCGACAAGGTGCGCGCGAAGAAAAAGCCGGTGCTCGCCTTCGCCACCGCCTACACGACCGACAGCTATCAGGTCGCGGCGCACGCCAGCGAGATATGGGCCGACGACATGGGCGGCGTCGCCATCGCCGGGCCCGGCGGGTCGCGCCTCTATTACAAGGGGCTGATGGACCGGCTCGGCATCACCGCCCACATCTATCGCGTCGGCACCTTCAAGAGCGCGGTCGAGCCCTATCTGCGCGGCGACCAGTCGCCCGAGGCGAAGCAGGCCGACCTCGCCTATGCCGGCGTGCTGTGGGACAAGTGGCTCGCCGACGTGAAGGCGGCAAGGCCGAAGGCAAAGCTCGACGCTTTCATCGCCGACACGCCGGGCGCGGTCCGGGCGGCAAGCGGCGACCTGGGCCAGGCATCGCTGTCCGCCGGGCTGGTCGACAAGCTAGGCGGCCGCATGGCGTTCGGCGCGCGCGTGGCCGAAATCAGCGGCGCCGCGGACGACAGCCGGCCGTGGGATTATAACGCCATCCCGCTCGACAATTGGGTCGCTGCCAATCCGCCCGCGCAGAAGGGCCGCGCGATCGCGGTGATCCCCGTCGCGGGCGAGATCGTCGACGGCGAAGCCTCGAACGGAACCGCCGGCGGGGAAACGATCGCCGGTCACATCCTCGACGCCGCGAGCGACGGCGGGGTGAAGGCGATCGTGCTGCGCGTCGATTCGCCGGGCGGATCGGTGCTGGCGTCCGAACAGATTCGCCAGGCGCTGCTCGCCGCCAAGGCGAAGAAGCTGCCGATCGTCGTATCGATGGCCAATGTCGCGGCGTCGGGCGGCTACTGGATATCAACCCCCGCCGACCGCATCTTCGCGGAGCCCGACACGATCACCGGCTCGATCGGTGTCTTCGGCATCCTGCCGAGCTTCGATCAGGCGCTGGCGAAGATCGGCGTGACCACCGACGGCATCGCGACGACGCCGCTGTCGGGCCAGCCCGACATATTGGGCGGCGTCAACGAACCGTTCAACCAGCTCGCACAGGCGAGCGTCGAGCAAATCTATGCCCGCTTCACCGGCCTCGTCGCCAAGAGCCGCAAGCAGCCGCTCGACAAGGTGCTGCCGATCGCCGAAGGCCGGGTATGGGCGGGCGGAACCGCGCGCCAGATCGGGCTGATCGACCAGTTCGGCGGCTTGCCCGACGCGCTGGCGGCGGCGGCGAAGCTGGCAAAGGTCGACGGCGCCTTCCACGCCAAATATTTCGAGGACGAGCCGAGCGAGTGGTCGAAGCTGCTCGCCAGCCTGACGCGTGACGACAGCGCCGATGCCGCCGCGCCGCGCGGCTGGTTCGGCATCGCGGCGATGAACCGGCAGCTGGCCGAACGCCGGCTGGTGCAGGACCTGTCGATGCTGTCGGCGTCGGGGTCGGTGCAGGCTGCGTGCCTCGACTGCCGCGCCTATCTGCCGGTGGTTCCGCGGCCGGGCGCGAACGGCCCGAAAGGCGTGTTCGCCGCGCTGGCGTTGCTGTTGAGGTGACGGCCGATCAGGCCGCCACGGCCGCGCCTTTGGCATGCTCCGCGATCGCATCGGCGAGCGTGTCGACCAGCGCCAGCGGCAGGTCGTGTCCCATGCCGGGGATCGTCATCAGCCGCGCCCCCGCGATATGCGCCGCCGTATCCCGCCCGCCCGCGATCGGGACCAGCGGGTCGGCCTCGCCATGGATGACGAGGGTCGGCGCCCGCACCGCCTTCAGCATCGGTCGCCGGTCGCCGTCGGCGACGATCGCCGCCATCTGGCGCGCGACGCCCTGCGGATACCAGCCGCGCTCGAAATCGCCGCGCACCCGGCGCTGCAAACGCTCCTCCTCCGCCGGATAGCCGGGGCTGCCGATGACCCGCGCGGCGCGCACCGAATAGGCGATCATGTCTTCCGGATCGCCGCTCATCGGCCGGTTCGCCAGCACCTGCATCGCTTCCTTCTTCGCGCGCGGCAGGCGGCGGTTGCCGGTCGTCGACATGATCGAGGTCAGCGACAGGGTGCGGCCCGGATGGCTGGCGGCGATATGCTGCGCGATCATCCCGCCCATCGACGCGCCGACGACATGCGCCCGGTCGATCTCCAGACGGTCGAGCAGCGCGACGCCGTCGTCGGCCATGTCGGCGAGCCGGTAGGCACTGCGCACCGGCAAGCCCAGCGCAGCCTTGACGAACATCCATTTGAGGTTGGGCACCCCCGCCGCATCGAAGCGGGTGGACAGACCGACATCGCGATTGTCGTAGCGGATAGTGCGGAACCCGCGCGCGACCAGCGCATCGACGAACTCGTCGGGCCACAGCGTCAGCTGCCCGCCCAATCCCATGACGAGCAGGATCGCGGGCGCATCGCGCGGCCCCTTGTCCTCGAAGGCGATGCTGATGCCGTTGGCGGTCGTCCGGTCGGTCGTCATGCATGTCCCCTGCCAAAGGATGCCAACCTTGCCGCGCCGCGCGCCCCGGTCAAGCGTCAGCTTGCCCCGTCGCCGCCGGCACGGCCATAGGTTGGCAGGCCCAGCGACCAGCGGATCGCCACGCCGCGCAGGATGAAACCCGCGGTCGCGCCCGTCACCGCCGCCACCGCCGTCCCCGCGCCGAGCCAGAGCAGCGCCAGGAACAGGCCCGATGCCAGCGCCCCCGCGGTCACATAGATTTCGGGGCGCATGATGATCGACGGCACGCCCGCCAGCACGTCGCGGATCGTGCCGCCGACGCAGCCGGTGATGACGCCCATCATCAGTGCCGGCACCGGCGGCACGCCCCACGCCATCGCCTTGGCGGTGCCGAAGACGCTGTAGGCGGCGAGCCCGACCGCATCGGCCCATTCGAGCAACTGCCCGCGCCGCCACCATCGTTCGGGGGTAAGCCAGACGGTCAGCGCGATCGCAATGCACACCGCGGCGATCGCGCCGTCCTGGACCCAGAACACCGGCGCGCCGATCAGCAGGTCGCGCACGCTGCCGCCGCCGACGCCCGTGACCAGCGCGAAGAAGCAGGCCGTGACCAACGTCTGCCGCAACCGCACCGCCATCAGCGCGCCCGACAGCGCGAACACGCCGATCCCGACGAGGTCGAGCAGGCGGACGAGCAGCGCGTTGTCGATGGCGTCCATCGGCGCGGGCCGGTCAGCGCTCCGCCGGCCGGACGCCGCCGACGATCGACAGCACGATCGCCGTCACCGCGTTGCGGATCGCGGGCTCGGCCTGCGGGGCGAAGAAAGGCGAGTGGTTGGTCGGCGCCGGTTCACCCTTCGCCTTGAGCGCGGCGAGAACGGCGGGATCGTAGCCGCCGATCGCGAAGAAGATCGACGGAACGCCGGCATCGACGAATTCGGAGAAATCCTCGCTGCCCGACATCGGCTGCGCGCTCGCCGGTGCGAAGGCGAGGCGATCGCCGAACACGGGTTTCAGCATCGCGGCCGCCGCGGCCGCCATGCCCTCGTCGTTCATCAGCACGCCGGTGCCCCCCAGATAGCTGATGGTTGGCGCGGGTGCGTTGCCCATCTGCGCCGCCGCCTTTGCCGCGCGCGCGGTGCCGCTGCGCAGCAGTTCGCGCACATCGGGTGCTTGCGAGCGGAGGTTGACCTTCACCTCGGCGCTGTCGGGGATGATGTTGGGCGCGCTACCGGCCTGGATCGCGCCGATCGTCAGCACGCCGAACGCCGCCGGGTCCTTTTCGCGGCTGATTACCGTCTGCACGTCGGTGACGAAGCGCGCTGCGATCGGAATCGGGTCGATCGTCGCCGCAGGCATCGAACCATGACCACCACGCCCGTGGAAAACGACCGAATAGCTGTCGGATGCCGAAGAAGACGGCCCCGCCTTGATCGCCACCACGCCCGAAGGCAGGTTGCTGACATGCGCGGCAAAGCCGAAATCGGGCTTGGGAAAGCGCCTGAACAACCCGTCGTCGAGCATCGCCCGGGCACCCTGCAGCGGCTCTTCGGCCGGCTGACCGATCAGCACCACCGTCCCCGACCAGCTGTCGCGCATCGCGGCGAGCGCCTGCGCGACGCCGACCAGGTAAGCCACATGCGTATCGTGACCGCAGGCGTGCATCACCGGCACGTCCTTGCCCTCATAGGTCGCGCGCGCCTTGCTCGCCCACGGCAGGCCGGTCTTTTCCTCGAGCGGCAGCGCGTCCATGTCGGCGCGGACGAGGATCGTCGGCCCCACACCATTGCGGAGCACGGCGACGACGCCGGTGCCGCCAACCTTCTCGGTCACGGTGAAACCCGCCGCGCGCAGACGCGCCGCGAGGATGCCGGCGGTGCGTACCTCCTGCATCCCCAGTTCGGGGTGCGCGTGCAGATCCTTGTAAAGCGCTTCGAGCGCCGGATAATCGCGGTCGAGCAACGCGTCGAGGCGCTGGCTGACGACCGAAAGATCAGGCGCGGCAGCCACCGGAACGGCGTCATCGGCCGCCTGTACGGCGAGCGGCCACGCCGCCGCCATCGATGCCGCCATCCATAATCCCAGTCGTGCCGCCATCGTCACTCTCCCCCGTTCGTGCCCCGACCGCCGACGGCGGCGTCAGATATGGATCGGCTTGCCCGTCACCGCCATCGCGGCTTCCTTCACCGCCTCGCTGTGCGTCGGATGCGCGTGGCAGGTGTAGGCGATGTCCTCGCTCGTCGCACCGAATTCCATCGCCTGCGCGGCCTGCGCGATCATCGTGCCCGCGACGCTGGCGATACACCAGACGCCCAGCACGCGGTCGCTCTTCGCGTCGGCGATCACCTTGACGAAGCCGTCGGGCTCGTGGTTCGTCTTGGCGCGGCTGTTCGCGAGCATCGGGAATTTGCCGACCTTGACCTCTCCCCGCTCCTTCGCGGCTTCCTCGGTCAGGCCGACCCCGGCGATCTCGGGCATGGTATAGACGACCGACGGGATGACGTCGTGGTTCACGATGCCGGTCAGTCCCGCGATATTCTCCGCGCAGGCGATGCCTTCATCTTCGGCCTTGTGCGCGAGCATCGGCCCCGGCACCACGTCGCCGATCGCCCAGATACCGTCGACCGCGGTGCGAAAATCATGATCGACCTCGATCTGGCCACGCTTGTTGACCGAGAGTCCAGCCTTGTCGAGCGCGAGCCCGTCGGTGTTCGGGCGGCGCCCGATCGACACCAGCACGACGTCGGCTTCCAGCGTCTCCGCATCGCCGCCCGCAGCGGGTTCGAGCGTCAGCACCGCCTTCTTGCCCTTCACCTCGGCCTTCGTGACCTTGGTCTTGAGCTTGAACTCGATGCCCTGCTTCTTGAAAATCTTGTTCGCTTCCTTGCGGACATCGCCGTCCATGCCAGGCAGGATCTGATCGAGGAACTCGACGCATGTCACCTTGGCGCCAACGCGGCGCCACACGCTGCCGAGTTCGAGCCCGATCACGCCGCCGCCGATCACCACCATGTGGCCGGGCACCTTCGCGAGTTCGAGCGCGCCGGTCGAATCGACGATCACGCCCTTGGCGTTATCGACCTCGACACCGGGAAGCGGTGTCACCGACGAACCGGTCGCCACGATGATGTTCTTTGCGCGCACCGCCTTGCCCGCGACCTCGACCGTGTCGGCCGCGGTGAATTTCGCATAACCCTTCAGCCAGTCGACCTTGTTCTTCTTGAACAGGAACTCGATGCCGCCGGTCAGGCCCTTGACCGCGTCCTTGCGCTGGCCGTGCATGATATCGAGGTCGAGTTCGGGCTTCACCTTGATGCCCATCTTCGCCATCGCGCCGCCGGCGGCGGCTTCGAAATATTCGGACGCGTGGAGCATCGCCTTCGACGGGATGCAGCCGACGTTGAGGCAGGTGCCGCCGAGTGTTTCGCGTCCTTCGGCGCACGCGGTCTTCAGGCCCAGCTGCGCCGCGCGGATCGCGGCGACATAGCCGCCGGGCCCGGCACCGATGACAAGGACGTCGTAGTCAAAGTCCGACATTTCAATCTCCGTTCGCCCTGAGCTTGTCGAAGGGCCGTACTTTTCTCAATCCGTCGCTCTCAAGAGAAGAACGGGGCTTCGACAAGCTCAGCCCGAACGGATGTGGGATATTTAAAGATCGATCAGCAGCCGCGTCGGGTCCTCGATCGCTTCCTTGATCGTCTTGAGGAAGGTCACCGCCTCGCGGCCGTCGACCAGCCGGTGATCGTAGCTGAGCGCGAGATACATCATCGGGCGGATGACGATCTCGCCGTTCCGCACGACCGGGCGGTCCTCGATACGGTGAAGCCCGAGCACCGCCGACTGCGGCGGGTTGATGATCGGGGTCGACATCAGGCCGCCGAACACGCCGCCGTTCGAGATGGTGAAGGTACCGCCGGTCATGTCGGCCATCGTCAGCGTACCGTCCTTGGCGCGCTTGCCGAGGTCGGCGATCGCCTTTTCGATCTCGGCGAAGCTCAGGCTCTCGGCATTGCGCACGACCGGCACGACCAGCCCGTTGGGCGCGCTGACCGCAACCGAGACGTCCAGATAGTCGTGATAGACGATCTCGTCGCCCTCGATCCGGCCGTTGACCGCCGGAATATCGTGCGCCGCGAGCGCGACCGCCTTGGTGAAGAAGCTCATGAAGCCAAGGCGCACGCCATGCTTCTTCTCGAAACTGTCGCGATAGCGCTCGCGGGTCGCCATCACCGCCGACATGTCGCAGTCGTTGAAGGTCGTCAGCATCGCCGCGGTTTCCTGCGCCGACTTCAGGCGCTTCGCGATCGTCTGGCGCATCCGCGTCATCTTGACGCGCTCCTCGCGGCGCCCCGGGGCTCCGCCGGCAGCCGGCGCGGATGCAGCAGGCGCGGCGGGAGCGGGAGCAGCCTCGGGCGCAGCATTGGCGGCGGCGAGCACATCCTCCTTGGTCAGGCGGCCGTCCTTGCCGGTCCCCTTGATCTTCGTGGGATCGACGCCGTGTTCGAGCACGAGGCGGCGCACCGCGGGCGACATCGTCGTCACCGTGTCGACCGCATTGTCGCTGGCCGTCGCGGCGGGCGCGGGGGTTGCGGCTTCGGCCTTGGCGGCCGGAGCGGGCGCCGCGGCCGGCGCCTTGCCCGAACCCGCCTCGATCGTCGCGATCACTGCGCCGACCGCGACGGTGTCGCCGACGGCGACGACCTGCTGCCCCATCACGCCCGCGACCGGCGACGGCACCTCGACCGCGACCTTGTCGGTTTCGAGACTCGCGATCGGCTCATCGACCGCGACGGCGTCGCCCGGCTGCTTCAGCCATTCGCCGACCGTGGCTTCGGTCACGCTTTCACCCAGGGTGGGGACTTTGACTTCGGTGCTCATCGCTTCTTCCTTGGGGACCATGGACAGGGACCGCCCCTGTTCATCGGGATTGTCGTTGCATCGGGTTGGGCGCGCCAGCCTCTATTTCTTCTTCGTCCGGCGAATCTCGGCGCGAACCGACAGGCCGAGCGCATCGGCGACGAGCGCCCCCTGCTCGGTCTGGTGGCGGCTCATCAGGCCCGTCGCCGGCGAGGCTGCGGCGGCGCGGCCGGCATAGCGGGCGCGCTTGCCCTTGTGCCCGGCTTCGTCCAGCGCTTCCTCGATCAGCGGCTCGACGAAGAACCACGCGCCGTTGTTGCGCGGCTCTTCCTGCGCCCAGACGACCTCTTCGAGATTCGTCATCCGCTTCAGCCGCGCCGCGAGCGCTTCGCCCGGGAAGGGATAGAGCTGCTCGATACGGATGATCGTCGTGTCGGTCAGGCCCGCGGCATCGCGCGCCTCCATCAGATCATAGCCGACCTTGCCAGAGCAGAAGACGGCGCGCCGGATCGCGCCGTCCTCGGGCGGGTTGCGATCGGACATGATGCGCCGGAAATGCGCATCGCCGATGAAGTCGCTACGCTGCGAAACCGCCAGCTTGTGGCGGAGCAGCGACTTGGGCGTCATGATGATCAGCGGCTTGCGGAACGACCGCAGCATCTGGCGGCGCAGGACGTGGAAATAGTTCGACGGGGTCGAAATATTGCACACCTGGATATTGTCGCCCGCGCACAGTTGCAGGAAGCGTTCGAGGCGCGCCGAGCTATGCTCGGGCCCCTGCCCCTCGTAACCGTGCGGCAGCAGCATCACGAGGCCGTTGGCACGCAGCCACTTGGCCTCGCCCGCCGCGATGAACTGGTCGATCATGATCTGCGCGCCGTTGGCGAAGTCGCCGAACTGCGCTTCCCACAGCACGAGGCTCTTCGGATCGGCCATCGCATAGCCATATTCGAAACCGAGCACGCCATATTCCGACAGCGGGCTGTCGAGCACCTCGAAGCGGCCGTGCGGCACGGTCTTCAGCGGAATATATTTATGCTCGTCGGTCTGGTCGACCCAGACGGCATGGCGCTGGCTGAAGGTTCCGCGCCCCGAATCCTGGCCCGACAGGCGCACCTGATAGCCTTCGCTGAGCAGGGTGCCGAAGGCGAGCGATTCGGCGGTCGCCCAATCGAACACGTCGCCATTCTTCTTGTCGGCGAACATCGCGGCGCGCCCGTCGATGACGCGGCGCAGCGTCTTGTGCACCTGCAGGTCGTCGGGAATGGTCGTCATGATGCGGCCGATGCTGTCGAACAGCTTTTCCGAAACGCCGGTCGCGATATTGCGCCGCGCATGTTCGGAATCGCCGGGCATGTGCAGCCCCGACCAGCGACCGGCAAACCAGTCGGCCTTGTTCGGCTTGTAGCTTTTCGCCGCTTCGAACTCTTCCTCGAGCCGCGCGGTGAATTCGCGGCGGTGCGCGTCGGCGTCGCCGGCCGCGATCACCCCTTCTTCCTCCAGCCGCTGCGCATAAAGGTCCGACACCGCCGGATGCTTGCGAATGCGGGCATACATCAGCGGCTGGGTGAACGACGGCTCGTCGCCCTCGTTATGGCCGAAGCGGCGATAGCACCACATGTCGATGACGATGTCGCGCTTGAACTGCTGGCGGAAGTCGATCGCTAGCTTGCAGGCGAAGGTCACCGCCTCCGGATCGTCGCCGTTGACGTGCAGGATCGGCGCCTGGACGCCCTTCGCGACGTCCGACGGATAGGGCGACGAGCGCGCGAACTGCGGGCTGGTCGTGAAACCGATCTGGTTGTTGACGATGAAGTGGATGCAGCCGCCCGTGTTGTAGCCGCGAATGCCCGAGAAGCCGAGGCATTCCCAGACGATCCCCTGCCCCGCGAAGGCCGCGTCGCCGTGGATCAGCACCGGCAGGACCTGTTCATGCTCGATCAGGTCGTCGCGCACCACCTGCTGCGCGCGCACCTTGCCGAGCACCACCGGATCGACCGCTTCGAGGTGCGACGGGTTGGGCACCAGCGACATGTGCACCGAGATGCCGTCGAACTCGCGGTCGGTCGAGGTGCCGAGGTGATATTTGACGTCGCCCGAACCGCCGACGGCCTCGGGATTCGCGCTGCCGCCCTGGAATTCGTGGAAGATGACGCGATAAGGCTTCGCCATCACGTTCGCGAGCATGTTGAGCCGGCCGCGATGCGCCATGCCATAGACGATCTCGCGCACGCCGTACTGGCCGCCATATTTGATGATCGCTTCCATCGCGGGGATCATCGCCTCGCCGCCGTCGAGGCCGAAGCGCTTGGTGCCGACATATTTGCGGGCGAGGAATTTCTCCCACTCCTCGGCGTCGATCACCTTGTTGAGGATCGCCTGCTTGCCCTCGGGGGTGAACTCGACATGCTTGTCGGCGCCTTCCATCCGGTCCTGCAGGAAGCGCCGTTCCTCGACGTCGGCGATGTGCATATATTCGAGGCCGACATTCCCGCAATAATTGGCCTGCAGGATCGCCACGATCTCGCGCACCGTCGCCTTTTCGAGCCCCAGCGTTCCGCCGAGGAATACCGGCCGGTCCTGATCGGTGCCGACGAAGCCATGATATTCGGGGGTGAGGTCGGCGGGCAGTTCATGCTTCGACAGGCCGAGCGGGTCGAGCGACGCCGCCAGATGGCCGCGCACGCGATAGGTGCGGATCAGCATCATCGCGCGGATCGCCTCGTCGGCCGCACGCTCGACCTCGGCGTTCGAGAGCGGCGCGCCGGCCTTCGCCGCGGCGGCCTTCACCGCGACCTGCATCTGCTGCGGATCGAGCGCGGCGGTCAGGTCGTCGCTGTCGACCAGGGGCCAGTTTCTGGGCGCCCAGCTCGGTCCGGGCTGCGGTTCGTCGATGTCGAAGCTTTGTCGTTCGAGGTTCATTTTCCCAACCTATTCGTGCCCCTGCGAAGGCAGGGATCGATCTCCAGAGGCCTAATTCAACGTTTCGGATAAATCATTCCACTCGGGATTATGCTCCTCGATGCGATTGATCTTCCACGCCCGGTTCCATTTCTTCATCCGCACTTCAAGCTGCCGGGCGTCGTGGATGCTTTCAAAGCAATCGAACCACACCAGCAGTTTGCAACCATAACGCTTCGTAAAACCTTCGATCATGCCTTCGCGATGTTGCCAAACCCTTTTCGGCAAATCGCTGGTCACACCGATATAGATCGTCCCGTTTTTCCGGCTCGCCATGATATAGACATAGCCGGGCGGGACCATCCTAAATCGTCCCGACGTGTTCCCCCGCGAAGGCGGGGGTCCAGGAGACGCAGCAATGGGTCCCCGCCTTCGCGGGGACACACGAAAAAGGGGAGCAATTGGGGGTCACACCCGCTCTTTCAGCACCTCCGCCAGCGTCGTGCCCAGCTCCGACGGCGAGGCCGACACGGTGATGCCCGCGGCTTCCATCGCAGCAATCTTGCTTTCGGCATCGCCCTTGCCGCCCGACACGATCGCGCCGGCATGGCCCATGCGGCGCCCCGGAGGCGCGGTGCGGCCCGCGATGAAGCCGACCATCGGCTTCTTGCGGCCGCGCTTCGCCTCATCGATCAGGAACTGCGCCGCCTGCTCCTCGGCATCGCCGCCGATCTCGCCGATCATGATGATCGACTTGGTGGCGTCGTCGGCAAGGAAGAGTTCGAGCACGTCGATGAAGTTGGTGCCGTTGACCGGGTCGCCGCCGATGCCGACCGCGGTCGTCTGGCCCAGCCCGACGTTCGTGGTCTGGAATACCGCCTCATAGGTCAGCGTGCCCGAGCGCGACACGACGCCGACGCTGCCCTTCTTGAAGATCGACCCCGGCATGATGCCGATCTTGCATTCGTCGGGGGTCAGCACGCCGGGGCAGTTGGGGCCGATCAGCCGCGACCTGGAGCCCGACAGCGCGCGCTTCACCTTGACCATGTCGAGCACCGGAATACCCTCGGTGATCGCGACGATCAGCTCAACCTCGGCATCGATCGCCTCGAGGATCGAATCGGCGGCGAACGGCGGCGGCACATAGATGACCGACGCGGTCGCGCCGGTGGCCTGCTTCGCCTCGGCGACGGTGTCGAACATCGGCAGGCCGATATGCGTCGTGCCGCCCTTGCCCGGCGTCACGCCGCCGACCATCTGCGTGCCGTAGGCGAGCGCCTGTTCGGTGTGGAAAGTGCCGGTCGCGCCGGTCATTCCCTGGGTGATGACCTTGGTATTCTTGTCGATCAGGATGCTCATAGATTTTCGTTCCGTTTTCCGTGCGCCCCGGGTGGGACCACCTCCAGATACCAGTTCACCCGCACCCTCGTTCCGAGGGGGCGGGCGACGGGCCCCGCCTGCGCGGGGCGTCGGGACTCAGGCCAGGCTCGGCTCCAGGCCCTTGCACGCGACCAGCAGCTCCTGGACCGCGTGGACCGATTTGTCGAAGTTCGCCTTCGCGCCTTCGTTCAGCGCGATCTCGACGACGCGCTCGACGCCATTCGCCCCGATCACCACCGGCACGCCGACATAGAGGTCGTCGACGCCGTACTGGCCGGTCAGATGCGCGGCGCAGGGCAGCAGGCGCTTCTTGTCCTTGAGATAGCTTTCGGCCATCGCGATCGCGCTCGTCGCGGGGGCGTAATAGGCCGAGCCGTTGCCGAGGAGCTGGACGATCTCGCCGCCGCCCGAACGGGTGCGCGCGACGATCGCGTCGATCCGCTCCTGCGTCGACCAGCCCATCTTGATCAGGTCGGGAACCGGGATGCCGGCGACGGTCGAATATTCGATCACCGGAACCATCGTGTCGCCGTGGCCGCCGAGCACGAATGCCGTGACGTCCTCCACCGAGACGTTGAATTCCTCGGCGAGGAAGTGGCGGAAGCGGGCCGAATCGAGCACGCCGGCCATGCCGACGACCTTGTTGTGCGGCAGCCCCGAAAATTCGCGCAGCGCCCACACCATCGCGTCGAGCGGATTGGTGATGCAGATGACGAAGGCGTCGGGGGCGTTGGCCTTGATGCCCTCGCCGACCGCCTTCATGACCTTGAGGTTGATGCCGAGCAGGTCGTCGCGGCTCATCCCCGGCTTGCGCGGTACGCCTGCGGTGACGATGACGACGTCGGCGCCGGCGATGTCGGCATAATCGCTCGTGCCCTTGAGCCCCGCATCATAGCCCTCGACCGGTCCCGCCTGTGCGAGGTCGAGCGCCTTGCCCTTGGGCATGCCTTCGGCAATGTCGAAGAGGACGATGTCGCCCATTTCCTTCATGGCGGCGAGGTGGGCGAGCGTGCCCCCGATCATCCCGGCTCCGACCAAAGCGATCTTCTTGCGTCCCATGGCGCGCGGCACTCCCTTCTGGCAAGCCCGGCAATGCGGTTCACGGACCGGCGGGGCACGGGCCATTGCCGCATGCCGATCCAAAGACTCGCGCCGCCCCTACGCTGATTCCCCAGGCGAAACAACCGCGAAAAGCACGAATAACCGGGTTTTTCTGCAAACAGTTCGCAATATCATTATGGGGAATGAGGCGGTTTGGACATCCGCGATGGCGCGGCCGGAAAGTGTCGCTTCCGGGGCACGTTCGTCGGGAAAAGCGGCGCCCTCCCGGATCGCGCGAAACCGATGGAGCGGGCGAAGGGGAAAGCCGGCAGAGGCACGCCGACGATCCCGCATTTCCAGCGGAAATCCCGGACCGGCGATTAACCCTCCTTTACCCCCTGTACGCTAGGGTCCCCGCCGATGACGCGGGCAATCATCAGTTTCGACACCGAACTTTCCGCCGGACTCCACCAGCGGGGGGTCGACGCGCGCGCCAATTTCGAAAGCTCGATCCTCGGTCGCTGCCGCGAAGGCGACTTCGGCATCCTGTTCCAGATGGACATGCTCGAACGCCACGGCCTGAAGGGCGTCTTCTTCGTCGACCCGATGCCCGCGCTGGTTCATGGCCCGCGGATCGTCGAGGCGATCGTCGAGCCGATTCTTCGGCGCGGTCACGAGGTGCAGTTGCACATCCATACCGAATGGCTGCAGTTCGCGCCGTTCAATCCGGCGGGGCGGCTGACGGGACGCAACATCGCCGATTTCCCCCTGCCGGCGCAGAAGAAGCTGATCGCCCTCGCCCGCGACATATTGATGCGCGCCGGGGTGCCGCGGCCGGTTGCCTTCCGCGCCGGCAACTTCGGCGCCAATGACGACACGCTGCGGGCGGTCGCCGCGCTCGGCTTTCGCTACGACAGCAGCTTCAACGGCGCCTATCGGGATCATGGCTGCGCGATCACGCTCGACCCGGCGAACATGGGCATGCGTTTTCACCACGGTGTCTGCGAGGTTCCGGTCAGCGGACTGATGGAAGGCAGCGGCCGCTTTCGCCCCGCTCAGCTCTGCGCGATGTCCGAAGAGGAAATGCGCGACGCGCTCGACCATGCGGCGGAGAGCGGCGCGATCCAGTTCTCGGCTTTCAGCCACAGTTTCGAATTGCTGAGCCGTGACCGCGCGGTGCCTAATTGGCTGGCGGTCGCGCGGATGGAAGCACTGTGCCGGGCGGTCGCCGACGATCCGCGGATCACGAACGGCGGCTTTGCGACGCTGCCGCTGCCGCCACCGCGCCCCGGACGGATCGAGGTCGCCGCGCCACGCCCGTTGCGGACCGCGCGCCGCGTCGTCGAGCAGGCGTTCGGCCATCTGGCGCATGAGGTCCGTTACGTCCGCAACGTCGCCTATGTCGCCATCAACTCATCGCGTTGGGGCAAGATCGTCGGCGGCATCATCCTGGCCATGGCCTAGAGCCAGATAATCGTCCGACTGCATTTCGGCGAGACGGCTTGCCGTGCGTTCGAACTCGAAGGCGCCGTCGCCGGCGACATAGAGCTGGTCGGGCTCGGCCGCGGCGCTCGCCAGCAGCTTGACCTTATATTCGTAGAGCGCGTCGACCAGCGTCACGAAGCGCGCCGCCTCGTTGCGGTTTTCCGGCCCCATGCGCGGAATGCCGACGATGATCGCCGTGTGGAAATGGCGCGCGACAGCCAGATAGTCGGACGCGCCCCGCGCCTCTGCGCACAGCCGCTTGAAGGAGAAGACGGCGACGCCCTTCAGCGCCTTTGGCACGTGCAGCAACCGCCCGCCGCCGACATCGAGGTCGAGCGAGGGGACGTGCGCGCGATCCTCTGGCGGATAGTCGGTGAGGCGGAAGAAGGCGGCCGACAGCGCCTCGGTCGCCGCCGCGTCTGCGGGCACGAACCAGCGCTTGCCGTCGCCCAGCCGATGCCGGCGATAATCGGTCGGGCCGTTCAGACTCATCACGTCGAGTTTCGCCTCGATCAACGCAACGAATGGCAGAAAATGCTCGCGGTTAAGCCCGTTCTTATAGAGATCGGACGGCGGCCGATTCGATGTCGCGACTACGGTCACGCCATGCCCGATCAGCGCCGTGAACAGCCGCGAGAGGATCATCGCGTCGGCGCTGTTGTTCACCACCATCTCGTCGAAGGCGAGACAGCGGACATCCTCGACCAGCGCCGCCGCCACCTGCGGGATGGGGTCGCCGCTCTCGCTCTTGCGCACCTCGCGCATCCGCGCGTGCACCTCCAGCATGAAGGCGTGGAAATGGACCCGCCGCTTTCGCCGGATCGCCAGCCGGTCATAGAAGAGGTCCATCAGCATCGACTTGCCGCGCCCGACCGCGCCCCACAGATAGACGCCGCGCGGCGCCTCCGGCCTGCGGCCGGCGATCCGCCAGAGCAGGCTGCCGCGCGGCGGCGCGGCCTCCAGTTCCTGTTGCAGCCGGGCCAGCCGTTCCGCGGCGGCGCGCTGTTCGGGATCGGGCTTCAGTTCGCCATCGGCGACGAGCCTATCATAGGCAGCGAGCAGGTCGGTCATGCGGAACGGCAGCCCCCGCTCGCGGCCGCGCCCGTCATTTGCGGCTCGCCTTGCGGATCGTCCCGGCAAAGCTGAGCACGATATGCGCATCGTCTTCGCCCTGGACGACGAGCCCACGCAGGAAAACCAGCCGCCCCGTCTCGCGCACCAGTTCGACCAGCGCGTCCATCGGTTCGCCGACCCGGCCGGCGCCGACGAACTGCGTCGACAGGTCGAGCGTCACCGAATGCCCCGCGTCGAGCGCGCCGAACTGATGCGAGGCCGCGAACAGCGCGATGTCGACGAGCGCCAGGCTGACCGCGCCATGGACATTGTCGCCGAGATTGCTGTGCTTGCGCGTCGGGTGCATCCGCACGCGGGCGCGCGGCCGTCCGTCGGGCGTCAGCCCTTCCGTCCGGACCGCAAGCGGTTCGATGAAGGCGTTGAAGCGGCTCGGGTCCTTGATATTCCAGCTTATCCAGCCGTCCGCGAGTTCCTCGGCGGTGAAATTCTCGCGGCGCTTCGGTTCCTCGATGCCGTCGTTCACGTCCGCACTTTCGAGAAATGGGGGAGCAGGCCGACGCCAGCCAACGTCAAACCTGCCGCTCGATTTCCAGCTTCTTGATCTCGGCGATCGCGCGCGCCGGGCTGAGCCCCTTGGGGCAGGCGTTGGCGCAATTCATGATCGTGTGGCAACGATAGAGGCGGAAGGGATCCTCGAGTTCGTCGAGCCGTTCGCCGGTATATTCGTCGCGGCTGTCGGCGAGCCAGCGATAGGCCTGGAGCAGGATCGCGGGGCCGAGGAACTTGTCGCTGTTCCACCAAT
The DNA here is from genome assembly GCF_001725095.1 of Sphingopyxis sp. SCN 67-31. Classification (NCBI taxonomy): domain Bacteria; kingdom Pseudomonadati; phylum Pseudomonadota; class Alphaproteobacteria; order Sphingomonadales; family Sphingopyxidaceae; genus Sphingopyxis; species Sphingopyxis sp. SCN 67-31. Next base: position 35,057 of record NZ_MEFH01000067.1, read on the forward strand.
AGCTGGGGCAGCTCGTCGAGCAGCAGGCGCACAGGATGCACTCGTACAACCCGTCGAGCTTCTCGCGCTCCTCGGGCGACTGGAGCCGTTCCTTGCCGCTGGGCGTCGTCGACTTGGTCTTCAGCCACGGCTCGATCGAGGCATATTGGGCATAGAAATGGGTGAAGTCGGGGACGAGGTCCTTGATCACGTCCATCGCCGGCAGCGGGGTGATCGTGATGTCGCCCTTCAGGTCCTCGATCGCGGTGGTGCAGGCGAGGCCGTTCTTGCCGTTGAGGTTCATCGAGCAGCTTCCGCAGATGCCCTCGCGGCACGAGCGGCGGAAGGTCAGCGTCGAATCCTGCTCGCTCTTCATCTTGATCAGGGCGTCGAGCACCATCGGACCACAGGTGTCGAGGTCGATCTCGAAAGTGTCGAAATGCGGATTCTCCCCCTTGTCGGGGTCGTAGCGATAAACCTTGAATTTCTTGACGTTGGTCGCGCCCTCGGCCTTGTGGACCGTGCCGCCCTTGTGGATGCGGCTGTTCTTGGGCAGGCGAAATTCGGCCATGGCGCGGGCTCCCTGATGCAGTCGGGGTCCGACTAGACCCGATTGGCAGAGTCGGCAAGAGGGTGAGGCGGCAATTAAGCCCGCAGCCTCGGAGGAAGGCAGGCGCGATGGGTGGCTTTACCGCCAGCGCGCACGCCCGTGCTCCATAATTCCGGTTTCACCCGGCTTCAGCGACGGACAAAGGCGAGCGGTGCGCAGAGGCCGCTGAGCGCGATGAAACGCTCCTGCCCCTCCCGATCAACAGGTTCGGGCTTGACCTCCAGCTGGGCCGAGATTTCGATGGCAGAGGGCAGGTTGAGGGTCATCGAACGGTCGATCGAACGTGCCATCAGGATCAACCCCCGCAGCTTGTTGACCTCCGGCGGCGACAGCCGCGAAGCGCCATCATACGCGAAAAGCTCCATCCAGACATCCAGTTCGCGGTAGCGCAGCGAATCATATAGTTCGAAGGAATCATAGGCATCGGTATAGTTCAGCCGCTGCTCCAGCGGCATTTTGCCCGCGATGCCGGCGCCGCCGCTGCGCCACCCGCCAAGGTGCAGTCCCGGCGCCAGCGGGCGACCGATCATCCCGCTCATGGCCGGGCCATCGCCGTCCTGCCACTCCCGTTGCCACTGTTCGAGCTGATCCAGCCGGCGCACCACGCAATCGCTCTGCGCTGCCCGCGTCTGATATGCGGCCAGATTGAAGGCCAGTTCGGCGTTCAGCGCCCGGCGGAAGGCCGCTACATCCCTGCGGTCTTTCCACCCGTCCGCCGCCTGCTGCGTGCCGAGCGCGATCAGGATGCCGAGGACAACGATGACCAGTTCGGTGATGAAGCCGGACCAGCCGTTCGCGGGCGAAAACCTGCGGAACCTACTCCCCGGGGCTGAAGCGGGGCCTGTCGCGTCAACCGCCTCCCTACCCTGGTCGTCCCCCGTCCGGCGAGACTGGGCCATATGCTGACTCCCCCCGATGCCGTGGCGGCCTCGACTAGACTCGTCGCGCGGCAGGGACAAGGGGGCGGCAATAAAACCCCTTCCCCGAAGAGGAAGGGTGTAATGGGCGAAATTTGCCGCTAGGGCGCGCGGACCATGACCGACACGCCAGCCCAGCCCGCCGTGACCAGCCGCCATGTCGCGCGCGGGCTGGGAACGACGGTGCTCGCACGACTGGGCGGGGTGATCGAGATCGTCGCGCAGCCGCTCTATGTCCTGATGTTCGGCCTCGCCGGCTATGGGCTCTATGCGGTGCTGTGGGCGGCGGTCAATCTGCTCGAGAATATCTGCGACGCCGGCATGACGAACGCGCTGCAGCGCACCGTGCCGCAGTCGGCGAGCGAAGCCGAGGCCGCGGCGGCGCTGCGCACCGCGATGCTGTTCGGCGTCGTGCCATGCCTGGTCGTCGCGGCGCTGATCGCGACCTTCGCCGCCGACCTGGCGCCGCTGCTCAACGTCGCCGAGCGCGACCGGCCGCTCGTCGTACCCGCGATCCAACTGTTCGTCTGGGCACTGCCGCTGTGGGCCTTCGTCGAGATCGCGACCAGCGCGATGCGCGCGCGCATGGTATTCGGCGCCGAAATCCGCCTCCGCATCGTCTGGGAGCAGATTCTGCGGCTGGTGTTCGCGGGACTGTTCTTCGCGGGCGGACTCGGGCTCAAGGGCCTGTTCATCGCGCACCTCTGTTCGCTCGCCGTGACCGCCTTGCTGTGCGTTCGCCTGCTGGCGCGCTATTATGATTTCGCCGAACTGCGGCGCGGGGGACGCGGCAGCACGGCCGAGCGCGACACCTTGCGGGCGGGGCTGTCGATCCTGCCGTCGAACATCATCGGGCGGTTGTTCGGCGATGCGCCCGCGCTGATCCTCAACCTGCTGCTTCCCGGTGCGGCGGGCGCCGCGGCGGCGGGGCTGTTCACCATCGCACGCAAGCTGTCGAGCGTCGTCCAACTCGTTCGCATCGCCTTCTCCTATGTGCTCGCGCCGCTTGCCGCGAGTGCCGAGCGCGCCGACCGCGCACAGGTCGCCGACATCTATGCCTATGCGACGCGACTGATCTTTGCGATCGCGCTACCGCTCGCCGCGGTGCTCGCCGCGGGCAGTTCGTCGCTGCTCAGTCTGTTCGGGGCGCAAGCGCATGTCGCGCAGGCCGCCGTCGTGATCCTGCTGTTCGCGCGCGCTTTCGAGGCGGTGCTCGGCATCTCGCTGCCCGTGCTTCAGGTCGTCGCCGCCTTTCGCCACCAGCTTGTCGCGGGCCTGTTCGGGCTGGCGATCGCGGTCGGCGCGGGCTGGGTCATCGTCGGGCATCTGGACCCGCTCACCGGCGTCACCCTGGCCATGTCGATCGGCCTCGTCGCGATGGCGGCAATTCCCATGACCCAACTCGCGATCAGCGAGAAGCTGCACCCGTTCGATGCCCGGTTTCCCACCGTCGCCCTGCACGGGATCGCGATCACGGTCGCGGCGGGCGGCGCGGCGCTGCTCGCCGCGCAGCTGCCGGATCCGGTCGCCCTGCCCCTGATCGCCCTGATTGCGGCCGCGTCGATCTGGGCCGCCCTGCGCTTCGCCCTGCCGCTCGCCGACCGGGCGTCGCTGGGCAAGACCGGGCGCCGACTGCGGCTGTTTTGAAAGCCCCAAGCCATGACCTCGCCCACCCCCGTCCGTATCGCAATCTACGACCTCGACCGCACCGTGCTGCGCAAACCGACCTTCACGCTGTTCCTGCTGTGGGCGGCCGCGCGCGTCGCGCCGTGGCGGCTGCTGGCGCTGCCAGTGCTGCTGCTTCTATTGGCGGGGGCCGGATTGAAACTGTTCGGGCGCGACCGATTCAAGCCCGCCGCGATCCGGCTGATGCTGGGAAAACGGATTTCCACCGCGCGCGCGGCCGATCTGGCACAGCGCTTCGCCGCTTGGCGCGTACCGGCCGATATTCCGCCCGGAGCCGCGGCGGCGATAGCGCGCGACCGGGCGGAGGGATATCGCCTGCTGCTCGCCACCGCTGCGCCCGAATTCTATGCGGAGGCCATCGGCGCGGCGCTCGGATTCGACGGCGTGGTCGCGACGCGGCACTTGCGTGAAGCCGACGGCGCGTGGCTGCCGACGATCGACGGAACCAACTGCTATGGGGCCGAAAAGGCCCGGCGGATCGAAAAATGGCTCGCCGAACATGCGGGTCCAGGCCGGCGCCGGCTGCGCTTCTATTCGGACCACGCCAGCGACGCGCCCAGCTTCGCGTTGGCCGAGGAACGCTATGCCGTCGGACGAAGCCGCAAACTGGCACGGCAGGCGCGCGAACAGGGATGGACGCTGGTCGACTTCTCACGCCCGGCTTGAACGCGTCCAACGGCTCTAGTAGGACCCCCTGACGGCATCGGCCGGCTTGCGCAAAGGACCCCGGCTTGGCCTTCATAACACTCGTAGCCTATGCTGCGGATCAGGGCGGAACGACGCGCGTGCTGAACCATCTCGCCAACGGCTTCGCGGAAGCCGGGCACCGGGTGGCCATCCTCTATTGCACCTCGACAGGTCTGGCTCCCGATCTGGAAGACATGCCGCGCCCGGGCGTCGAAAGCCATGCGCTCGCCGACCGCCGCCAGCGCAGCCGGGCGCTGGGACAGATCGTCACCTTCCTTTCCTATCGCCGCTGGTTGCGCAAGCATCGTCCCGACATCGTGCTGGCGACCGGAAACAATATCAACTGGTTCGCGGCGCTGGGCGTGATCTCAGCCAAAACGCACGCGCGCTATTACATCAAGACGACGAACCCGATCGTCCGCCAGTCGGACGGCGCCGTCGCCGGCCGGCTGCGGCGTGCGGTCTATGGCCTGATCTTTCGCCGCGCCGCCGGGGTATTGACGCTGAGCGATGCGGAAACGACGCTGCTCCGGAAGCAGTTTCCGGCCGCAGGCGACCGGTTCCATATGGTGCACAATGCCTATCTGACCGATGCCTTTGCCGCGCCCGAGCGCGAAGGGCGCGCGGATGGCCCGATCCTGTTGCTCGGCGCCGGCCGACTGACCGCGCAAAAGCGTTTCGACCGGCTGCTGCGGGCTTTTGCCGCCGCCAATCCGCGCGACGCGCGGCTGCGCATCGCGGGCGACGGTCCGCAGCGCGCGGCCCTCGCCGCCCTTGCCACCGATCTCGGCGTGGCGGATCGGGTGGAGATGATCGGCTATACACCGGACATGCCGGCGCAGATGGCCGCCGCCGACCTGTTTGTCCTGTCCTCGGACTACGAAGGACTGCCCGCGGTGGTGATCGAGGCCCTGGCATCCAACCTTCCGGTCGTCAGCACCGATTGCTTCGCCAGCGCACGCGAACTGCTGGCCGACCTGCCCGGGTGCGCGGCGGTCGAGCGGTCGACGGAAGCGCTGAGCGATGCGCTGCGGAAATGGCTCGAGGCACCGCCTCCGCGCACCGATCTCAGGCGTTTCGCGCTTCCCTATACAACAGCCAATGCCGTCGCGAGCCACCTGGCCGCGATGGGTGAGGGACAGGACAATCATGGGTGACATATCCGCGCTGCGCCTGATCGGCGACAATGCCACGCCGATCTGGGGAATGAGCAACGCCGAGCGCGTGCGGCGGCTGGCCGTCAAGCGCGCCATCGCCGAACGGATCGCACCGGGCGAGGCGCTGTACGTCAATCTTGCCTTTGCTTTCGATCCGACGCTGATCGACGAGGCGATCAAGCGCCCGGGCGTCGCGCTGACGATCGGCGGCGAACTGGTGCTGGGCGTCTTGCCGGACGACACCGATCCCCTGCGGCTCGACGGGATCGAACGGTTGCCGCTGGAGAACCGCAGCTTTTACAACGAGCAGCTTCGCAAGCTGGAAACGCCGTTTGCCGAGCGGCTGACACCGGAAAGAAGCCGGGCCATCGAACGGCAAAGCTATTTCGGCGCCTACAAGGGCGTGACCGACCTGCTTACCAAATATCTGTGGCCCGAACTCGCGCTGTGGCTGACGCGGATCGCGGCCCGACTGGGCATGACGCCCAACATGGTGACCGCGATCGGTGCGGCGCTGTGCGTCTATGCCACCGTCCTGTTCGCGCAGGGGCAGTATTGGACGGGGATGCTGGCGGGATTCATCTTCATGGTGCTCGACACGGTCGACGGAAAGCTTGCGCGCTGCACCATCACCTCGTCCAAATGGGGCAATGTCGCCGATCATGGCGTCGACCTGATCCACCCGCCTTTCTGGTGGTATTTCTGGGGCGTCGGCCTTTCCGCCTGGGGGCTTGCCCTGTCGAGCCAGGCGTTTCTGCTGGTCATGGTCGCAGTGATCGCGGGCTATATCCTCCAGCGCGTGATCGAGGGGCTGTTCATCAAGGATTTCGGCATGGACATCCATGTCTGGCAGAAATTCGACAGCCGCTTTCGCCTGATCACCGCGCGCCGCAATCCGAACATGGCGATCCTTTTCGTCGCGACGCTCGCCGGCCGGCCCGACATCGGCCTGATCGCGCTTGCCTGGTGGACGGTCATCTCGTTGATCGTCCATGCAGTGCGGCTCGCCCAGGCCTATCGAATGCGCCGATCCGGGCGCCCGATCGTCAGTTGGATGGAGGAGGCCGCGCCATGAACGCAACCATCGAGAAATTCGGCTATCCGGCGACGCTGATCGCCGAGTTCGACCATTGGCTCGTCCTGTTGCGCCCCGCCCAGCCGACGCTCGGTTCGCTGGTGCTAGCGGCAAAGTCCGACGCGACCGCCTTCGGCGACCTGCCCGCTGCCGCTCATGCGGAACTCAAGACGGTGACGGTCGCCATCGAATCGGCACTGACCGCCGCCGTGAGCTATGCCAGAATCAACTATCTGATGCTGATGATGGTCGACCCGCACGTCCACTTCCACGTCCTGCCCCGCTACGAGGGCGAACGATCCGCGGCGGGCGTGGCCGCCGTCGACGCCGGTTGGCCCGGCCAGCCCGATCTCGGCCAGGCGGTGAAGCTGGACGACGGGCAAGTCGCGGCGCTCGCCGCCTGGCTCAAGCCCTATTTCGCGTAGCGTCCCTCGGTCGCCCAGCGGGCGGTCAGCGCATCGGCCGCCTCGACGTCCTGCGGGAAATCGACCTCCTGCCAGTCGAGGCCCTCGATCGACACGGTACCGACGCGATTGCCCTTGGCGATGATGTCGATCGCCCGCAGATACCAACGCTCGACGCCGTCGGGGGTGCGCATCATCTGGTCGACCTGGTTGCGAAAGATCGCGGGGCCGTCGTCGACGAACGCCAGCATGCCGATCGATTCGGCATTGGTATCGGGGGGCAACAACCGTTTGCCGACGGCGTGAAGCCGCCCCTCGGCATCGCGCGTCACCTTCATGTCGTCGTCGTCATAGGCGTCCTTGACGTCGACGGTGACGGTGATCGGTTCGCTCGCACCGGCAATCAGCCGGGCTACGATCTCGTCGGACACGATGGTATCGCCGTTGAGGATGATGAAATCCCGGTCCATCTCCCCGCGCGCGATCCAGCAGGTGCCCAGATTGTCGGCAACCTGAAAGAAGGGGTTGAACAGCGTGCGGACGCGCGCGCCGGTATCGCGATAGAGTTCCAGCGCGTGATCCTCGACCCGCTCGGTCCGGAATCCCGTCACGACGACGATATCCTCGACGCCATTGGCGGCGAGCGCCGCGACCTGCCAGCCAAGCAGGCTGCGCCCGTTGAACTCGATCAGGCATTTGGGCAGGTCGCGGGTCAGCGGCAGCAGCCGCGATCCCTGCCCGGCGGACAGGATGATGGCTTTCTTGATGCTCATGGCCGTCGCCCTAGAACCGCTTGGCGCCGGTTGCCACAAAAAGTGACCGCAGCGTTCAGCGGCGCGCGGCGAGAATCCGCTCGATCAATTCGATGTCCGCGGGCTTGTCGGCGTCTATGCACGCCTCGCCTTCCGCCATCGGCACGACCTTCGCCTTCAGCCCGAAGCGCCGCCCGGCGCGCGCGACGCCCTGCTGGATCGTGAACAGCCGCAGCAGCGCCCCGATCAACAGCCACGGGCCGAAGGCGGCGACGATCTTCAATCCTTTCTTGCGGTCGCGCTCGATGCGGCCCCAGAAATCGAGCAGCGGCAGCACGCGCCGACCGCGCAGGCGGAACAGGTTCGCCCCCGACCACCAGCCGCCGCGAAACTTGAGCCACGTCCGCTTCGATTCGGGATAGCGTGCCAACAGCACCCCGCGCTCGACCATCGCGACCGCGACGTCGCTGTCCTCCGCATCGGTCAGGAAGGCGGCAATCATCGCGGGGGTCAGCAGCACATTGTCGGCGGTCGTCACCAGCACCGGCGCGTCGCCCTCCGGCAGCGCGGCGGCGAGCGAGGCGCTGATCCCCTGTCCCGAGTCCGCGAAATGCAGGTCGGCGAACCCCGCCAGCCCCGGCTCCGCCGCCAGTTCGGCGCTGGCCTGCGCGAGGATGGTGATCGGCCCGACCAGCGGCGAGGCGCGCAGCGCGGCGACGACATGGACGAGCATCGGCTGGCCCGCGATCGGCAGCAGCGCCTTGGTCGACACGCCGCTTCCGGTCAGCAGCGGATCGGGGCCGGGTCGGCTGCCCGCGAGAAGGATGGCGGGGATGGGAACCGGATGCGCGGCGGTCATCGGGCGGCATCCTCTGCCGGCGCGATGCGGCGTCCGGTGACACCACGCAGGAAATCGCTCGCGTCTGCCAGCACCGGCGCCTTGCCCCGGAAGGGCGCCGCCAGTGCCGTGACGATCCCGATATGCCCGATGCCTGGATAAAGCCGCAAAGTGACGGAGCCGCCCGCCTTCTCGATTGCGGCGGCCAGATTGCGACTGTTGCGCGGACGCACCGTGCGATCCTGGTCGCCGCTCGCCAGCCACAGCGGCGGCGCATCGCCGCGCACCTGCGCGATCGGCTGCGTCCGTTCGGGCGGGCGAACCTTGCCCATCGCCTTGTCGGCCATGCCGCCCTTTTCGAAGGGCAGGAAATCATAGGGACCGGCGAGGCCCACCACCCCGCGGATCACCGATGCGTCGCTTCCAGCGCCGCGCATCCATTGCGGATCGAGCGCGAGCATCACCGCATTATAGGCGCCCGCCGAATGCCCCATCAGCGCAATACGGTCAGGGTCTCCGCCGAGATCGCCGATATAATCGCGCGTCCAGGCGACCGCGGCGGCGGCATCCTCCAGGAAATCGGGCCAATGCGCCTTGGGCGTCAGCCGATAGTCGGGGATCACCGCGACGAACCCCTCGCCGGCAAGCGCGCGGGCGACGAAACCATGGCTCTCGCGCTCGCCGCTGCTCCAGCCGCCGCCATAGAAGAAGACGACGACCGGCAGCCGGTCGCCGCGCTCCGTGCCCTCCGGCACCCAGATGTCGAGCAGTTGACGCGGTCCGCGGCCATAGGGCTGGCCGGCCAGCAACCGCCGCGCGGCGCGCGCGCCTTTGCCAAGCAATTTGTCGGCAAGGTCGAGCGCCTTCGTCCCGTGGGAGACGGCCGCCTTTGCGCCGCCACCGAACAGCAGGACGAGCAGCCCGATGAGGAGGAGGACCTTGATCAATCGTCGCCTTTCCATCGCGGCGCCCGCGCAGGATATCGCCCCTACAGGGCCGCGCGCCGCCGAACAAGCGCCGCGCGCCGCCACCATTTGCGCGCTCGTGCGTAGAATGCGGCATGACCCGCGCCTTCCACCGCCCCGCCCTGATCTGCAACAGCGAGAGCGGCAGCTACGACGAAGCCGTGCACCGGCAACTGGTCGAGGCTTGCCGCGCGGCCGGCGTCCCGCTCGTTGCCACCGTCGCGCTGCCCGACGACGACCTGCCCGATGCGGAGGCATTGCGCGCGCTGGAGATCGACTTGTTGGCCGTGTGGACCGGCGACGGGACAATCAACGCCGCAGCGTCGCGATGCGCGGGCTGGCCGGGCGCGGTCCTGCCGCTGCCCGGCGGAACGCTGAACCTGCTGTCCAAGCAATTGCACGGCGACCGGCCAGCGGTCGACATCCTGACCGATGCGCTGGCCGGAAAGGGGCGGCGCGCGCCCATTCCGACCGTCCGATCGGCAACGCGCGAGGCATTCATAACCGTCGTCGCCGGACCCGCGACGCGCTGGGCCGAGGTGCGCGAGACGATGCGCCAGCAAGGGCTGATCGAGGCAAGCCGCGACGCGCCCGAGGCGATCGACGCGATGCTGAACGCCCCCGGCGTGCGGATCGGCGGCGATGGAAAGAGCTATCCGGCGATCGTCCTGACTCCGACGCGTCGCGGCCTTCGCGCCGACGGCGTGGTGGTCGACGGTTCGGCCGACGTGCTGCGGCACGGTCTCGCGTGGCTCGGCGGCGATTTCCGCGACGGACCGAGCGAGGAACTCGCGCAGGGCGAAACGATCGTCCTCGAAAGCGAAAGCCCGATCAGTCTCGAATATGACGGCGAGCTCGACGAGATCGCCGCCCCCGCGCGCTTCGCGATCGGACAGAGCGCGGTCGACTTCATCGCGACGGCATGACGCGCCTCTTCCATATCAGCGACCTGCATTTCGGGCTGGAGGATCGCGATGCGCTGGCCTGGTTCCGCGACTGCGTGCGGCGCGAACGCCCCGATGCGGTGCTGATCACCGGCGACCTGACGATGCGTGCGCGAAGCCGCGAGTTCGCTGCCGCGTGCGACTGGATCGCGGCGCTCGACCTGCCGGTGACGGTCGAAGTGGGCAACCACGATCTGCCCTATTTCAATCCCATCGCGCGCGCCTTTCGCCCCTATGCCCGCATCGGGCGGATTCGTGCGCTGGTCGAACGCGAACTCGATCTCGCCGGCGTCTCGGTCGTGCCGCTCAAGACCACGGCGCGCGCGCAGTGGCGGCTCGACTGGTCGAAGGGCTGCGTGACCCCGCGCGCGCTCGACAGGACGCTCGCCGCGATCGACGCGCTGCCGAAGGACGCGGCCGTCCTCGTCACCGCGCACCACCCACTTGTCGAGGCGGGAACGAAGGGGCGCGCGCTGACGCGGGGCGGCGAGGCGGCGCTGACCGCGCTCGCCGCGCGCGGGGTGGCGGCGGTGCTGACCGGCCATGTCCACGACCCCTTCGACCTGATGCGGGAGACCCCCGCGGGTCCGATCCGCATGATCGGTGCGGGCACGTTGTCGCAGCGTATCCGATCGACCCCGCCGAGCTTCAACGCCATCACCCTCGACGGCACGCGGGTCGAGGTGCACGTTCGCAACCTCGCCCACGTCCCGACCCGCGACATGCAGATAGACGCCGTGCCGCCCGACGCACTGCCGCCGCGCGACGCGGACGAGCCGGTCGCCCCGATCGGCGCGGTGCCGCCGGTCGATCCGCCGGTGCATTGACGCGCGGCCCTATCCCGTTAGGTTGCAAGGAAAAACGGGATGAGGAACCATGCTGACCAAGGGCGACGATTTTCCGCTTCACCAGACCAGCGAGCCGATTGCGTTCGCGGGCACCGACCGCAATTTCTATGATCGCTATTTCTTCAACGGCGCCAGCCCGGACGGGTCGGTCTTCTTCGCCGCGGCGATGGGCTTCTATCCGCAGCTCGGCATCGTCGACGCCAGCTTTTGCGCGATCGTCGACGGCATTCAGTATAATCTGCGCGCAAGCCGGCGCTCGGGCGGCGAGCGGCTCGACCTGGCGGTCGGCCCGATCGCGATCCGCATCGACGCGCCGCTCGAACGGCTGACGCTGCGCATCGCCCCGAACGACGGGCCGCTGGCCGCCGAGCTCAGCTTCACCGGCCGTCATTTTCCGATCGAGGAGCCGCGCTTCATCCGTCGCAACGGGACGCGCCTGTTCATGGACTATACGCGGCTGACGCAGAACGGCCGCTGGACGGGCTGGCTGTCGGTGGACGGCGTCCGCATCGACGCCGGCGCCGACTGGACGGGAACGCGCGACCGGAGCTGGGGCGTGCGCCCGGTCGGCGCCAGCGAGCCGCAGCCGCCGCCCGAGGGCAATTTCAACCAGTTCTTCTGGCTTTGGACGCCGTGCAACTTCGACCGGAGCTCGCTGTTCTTCCACAGCAACGACGATGGCGCGGGGGCGCCGTGGAATCGCCGCGCCGTGATCGTCGGCGATGCCTCGAGCAAGGAGGGCAGCGAACGGCATTTCGATGCCGCGACCTTCGCAATCGCCTGGCAAGGCGGCACGCGGCGCATCGCGAAGCTGACCGCCGCCCTCGGCGCCGGCCGGTCGCTGACGCTTACCCCGTCGGGGCCGGTGTTCGCGATGAGCGGGCTGGGCTATGGCCACCCGGTCTGGGGCCACGGCCTCGACCATGGCGACGACGCCGTCGCGCACGACAGGCTGAACGAAGCCGAGCGCGACTGGGGCAATCCGCTCGCCATGCATATCCAGGCCTTCGTCGCGGCCGAACTCGCCGATGGCGGCGGCGTGCAGCGCGGCGTCGGAGTGCTCGAACAGCTTTTCGTCGGCCCGCATGCGCCGAGCGGCCTTTCCGGCTTGATGGACCCTGCGACATGAGCTTTCCGACGACGCCGGATGACATGACGGCGGACTGGCTCGCGGGCGCGCTCGGCCGACCGCCGGGCGCGCTCCGCGGGTTCACCGCGACGCCGATCGGCACCGGGCAGATGTGCGACAGCTTCCGCCTGACGCTCGACTGGATCGATGGCGCCGAAACCCCAGCGACGGTCGTCGCCAAATGCCCGAGCCGCGACGAAGCGAGCCGTCACATCGCGGCGGTCGTCGGCACCTATGTCAAGGAGGTGAGTTGGTATCGCGAACTTGCGGCGGGAAGCGGGGTCGCCGCACCGCATTGCCACCATGCCGAGATCGCCGACAATGCCGTCGACTTCATCCTGATCCTGTCCGACCTCGCGCCGGCACGGCAAGGCGACCAGCTGGCCGGGCTGGGTCTCGCCGGGCTCGGCCCGTGCATCGACGCGGCGGCGGGGCTGCATGCGTTGCTGTGGAACGACGCACGGCTCGATGCGCTGCCGTGGCTCGCGCGCGACAGCGCCGATGTCGTCCGCGCGCTCTTCCCCCAGCTCTATGCGGGCTTTCGCGAGCGCTACGCGGCGCGGCTCGACCGCGAGGCGCTTGATCTCGGCGCCGGGATCGTCGACCGGCTCGACGCCTGGCTGACACGCGTGCCCGCCGCCAGGACGATCGTCCACGGCGACCTCCGGATCGACAATATCCTTTTCTCCACCGACGCGGCGCGTTGCTGGCTCGTCGACTGGCAGACGTTGGGACGCGGCAGCGGCGCGACCGATCTCGCCTATCTGGTGGGCACCAGCATCGCCGATCCGGCCGAGCGCGCCGCGGCCGACCGGCCCGCTTTCGACCGCTGGATCGCCGCGCTGCGCGCGCGTGGCATCGATGCCGATGCCCAGGCGCTGTGGGCCGATTACCGCGTCGGTGCCCTCAGCGGCTATTTCATGGCGGTCTTCGCTTCGATGAATGTCGAGCGCACCGATCGCGGCGACGAGATGTTCGCGGTGATGGCCGAACGCCCGGCACGCCAGGCGCTGGCGCTCGGCAGCCTCGACCTGCTGTAGCGCACCGGGGCGGCACCCGTCCCGATGCGAAAAGGGCGGCCCGTTGCCGGACCGCCCTCCTCTTTTCCACCCGTCGGCGGAAAAAGCTGATTAGCGCTTCGAGAACTGGAAGCTGCGGCGGGCCTTCGCCTTGCCATACTTCTTACGCTCGACCGCGCGGCTGTCGCGGGTCAGGAAGCCGGCCGCCTTGACGGTGCCGCGCAGCGCGGGCTCGAAGCGGGTCAACGCCTGCGCGATGCCGTGCTTAACGGCGCCCGCCTGGCCCGACAGGCCGCCGCCCTTGACGGTCGCGACGACGTCATACTGGCCGACGCGATCGGCAACGCCGAACGGTTGGTTGATGACGAGGCGCAGCGTCGGGCGCGCGAAATAGGTTTCCTGGTCGCGGCCGTTGATAGTGATCTTGCCCGAACCGGGCTTCACCCACACGCGGGCGACGGCGTCCTTGCGACGACCGGTCGCATAGGCGCGGCCCTGCTTGTCGACCTGCTTTTCGCGCAGCGGCGCGGCCAGAGCCGCGGGGGCGACGGTGCCTTCGACGGCGCCGGCGAGATCCTTGAGATCGGTCATGGTCTGTTCGTCAGCCATTATGCACCCACCTTGTTCTTGCGGTTCATCGACG